>CAYLUV010000347.1:0-1010 GCA_964386955.1 uncultured Lachnospiraceae bacterium | reverse complement strand
TGGAATAATCTCCCACCTTTCCCTCTTCATTATATAGGTGCACATCATTTCCGGATAGATCCGCTAAAACTGCATATTCCTCCTTGATAGAAATCGTCGGCTCTTCCATCGTGTAGGCTTCTGTCCAGATTAGTCTCTCCTTCTGATCTAAATAGGAAATGCCATCCTTACTATATCTTAAATATCCTTTGCTGTAGACTGCAAACTGCACCCTCGTTCCCTCAGAACTCGGTGTGGAAGTCAGTTCCTCATAGGTGTTAAAAGACCGGGTCCGATAAGCAATCACCATCGCGATTAACATAAATACGATAATCATGGTGAATCCAATCTTTCGGTTTCTCTCCACCCTTTGTCGTTCCAGAATTTTCTGTCCTCTGGTTCCTTCCCTTATTACATTAATCTCCCTATTTTCATCCATACATGTATCCTTCAATCATAATCTATTCTCTGTGAAGCAAACGCCTCAATTACCTCTTACTATATATGATTTTTGTGTAAAATTCAAGACAAGGGACAAATAGTAAAAAAACTTGATTTTTATGGAATTGCCGGAATTAAAATCTTTTGACCTTCGTAAATCTCATTTTCATTTTCCAGGCTATTGGCAAAGGCAATCTGCTTCGTATATTTGTCGGACAGATACATTTTTCGGCTGATGGAAGCTAAGGTATCCCCTTTTTCTACTGTATAATACAGCGGCTTTTGGGAAATACCACTAGAAACCGTCTCTTCCACATCCGACGTTTCTTTTCTAGTTGCCTTTTCCCCTGAATCTTCCATTTCTTTATCTGCTTTCTTCTCTCCAGAAGCTACTGTTTCGCTCTGTTTCGTGGAAGCTTCTTCCTTTTGTTCTGTCAAATCGACAGCACCCCCCTCCTTCTCCGCATTTTTTACTGTATCTGTACTTGTGGAAGTTTCCGCACCTCCTAGGATTTCTTCTTGCACCTTTTCCCTTTGTCCAAGCACACGTCCCATGGTCTCTTCCACATATTCCTTCCAATCTCCGCCCG
>CAYLUV010000346.1:0-1012 GCA_964386955.1 uncultured Lachnospiraceae bacterium | reverse complement strand
GAAAAGCATATAATAGGAACCGTCCCCATTGCTGATGGAATAGACATGGGAGCTGTTGCCTGATTTATCCACAAGGCCCAGTGATTCAACAATTGTCCGTCGGCTGACAGCATTTCGTCCATGGACTTCAAGAGCCGTCGTAATGATTTTGTAATATTGTTCCAAGCATTCTTTTCTTTCTTCCCGTTCACGTGTTTCATCAGTAATAATCCTACCCAGCCGAACCAGTTCCGCCCGCGAGGGCGGCGGCAGAGACTCCCGTTGCGCCACGCACGCCACCAATGTCACGCAGACAAAAAACGCAATGCTCATTTTAAAAAGCCTCATCAGTCACCTCCGAATCTCTATATCGTATGAAATAGAAAACGAGTGTCGGAAAAGACGTTCGACATTCCCGATTGTACAACGGACGGCAGAATCGACGCGAACGCAGAAAGGATTCTTGCGATACGGCGGCAAATCTGCCGTGATATTCCTTGTTGTCTCATTTCGGAATTCATACTACGTTAACATCATGCACATGAAGAACGAGTTGTCTGCTATCATACAGCAAGACGGCGGCGAGGCACGGTTCGCACAGGAAAGCGCATTTCTTCTTCATGGGGACTTTCATCTGAACGGATGCCAGCATACCACAAACGACCGCAGTCGGCAGACACGGGCGACGTGAGATTACGGTGCGGACGAAAAACTCCCAAGCACCCAAACTCCCAGTAGCGAAAGAAAAAAAAATACGCTTCCGTAAATCCCATATTGGACACAACACAGTTCAGTATTCCGCCCAAAAGAATCCGAGATAGCGACACAATGACAATGACTGCGTTGGCAGACCCGAGCCTTTACGCCACGACCTCCCAGTGTCCGCCCTTGTCAGAACCTTTGCGGACAAGAAATCCCTTTCTCTTGAGTCCCGTCAGCAGCCGCTCGGCCTGCCGCGTCGAAATGGAATACGTTTCGGCGATCCGCACCGCCGTCAACGTTCCGTCGAGACGCAGCAATTCCAGAAGATCGC
>CAYLUV010000345.1:0-1028 GCA_964386955.1 uncultured Lachnospiraceae bacterium | reverse complement strand
TTGTCGGCTACTCTAAGTCTTGACTCTTGCTGAATCATGCTTTTGTCTCCTTCCTGAGCGTCAAATTATTTTGCTCTTTCAACAACTTCTACAAGTCTCCATCTCTTATCTTTAGATAATGGTCTTGTTTCCATAACTTTTACTCTATCACCTACATGACATGTATTGTTTTCGTCATGTGCTTTTAATTTGTAAGTTCTTTTTACGATTTTCTTATATAAAGGATGTCTTACGTTATCCTGAATAGCAACCACGATTGTTTTGTCCATCTTGTCACTTACTACAAGACCAACACGTGTTTTTCTAAGATTTCTTTCCACGACATTATCTCCTTCCTGGAATATTCTTAAGCATTGTTAGCTTTTGTAATAGCACCCTGGATACGAGCGATATTACGTCTAACTTCTTTAATTCTGCTTGTGTTATCTAACTGATTTGTTGCGTTCTGGAATCTTAAGTTGAAAAGTTCCTTCTTTGCTGCAACTAAGTCGTTGTTTAATTCAGCAACGGATTTTGTATTTAAATCTTTTACGAAATTAGTTTTCTTCATTGTTTCACCTCTTCTTACGCTTCTAAGTCTGCGCGAGAAACGATCTTGCATTTTAATGGTAATTTGTGTGTCGCAAGACGAAGAGCTTCTCTAGCTGTTTCCTCAGGTACGCCAGCGATTTCGAACATAACGCGACCTGGTTTTACTACTGCTACCCAATACTCCAGTGTACCTTTACCGGAACCCATACGAGTTTCAGCAGGTTTTGTTGTTACTGGTTTGTCAGGGAAAATCTTAATCCAAACTTTACCACCACGCTTGATATAACGTGTCATAGCGATACGGGCTGCTTCGATCTGGTTGGAACGAATCCATGCTGGTTCCATAGCAACGATACCGAATTCACCGTAGCTGATTTTGTTACCTCTTAACGCTTTACCAGCCATGCTGCCACGGAACTGTTTACGGCGTTTTACTCTTTTTGGCATTAACATTATTTATCGCTCCCTTCCTTTTCTTTTTTTGCTGGAAGAACTTC
>CAYLUV010000344.1:0-1029 GCA_964386955.1 uncultured Lachnospiraceae bacterium | reverse complement strand
GGGCCAGCTGATCGGGGCAGGAGGTGCTCTTCATGCCGCACTTGGTGCCTTCCAGACGGGTGATGACCTCGTCCACATTCATGCCCTCTACCAATGCGCCGATGCCCTTCAGGTTGCCGTTGCAGCCACCCAGGAACTGGACGTTCTTCACCTTGCCGTCCTCAATGTCGAAGAAAATCTTCTGGGAGCAGGTGCCTTTGGTTTTGTATTCGTACATAGCCATTCTTCCTTTCTGGTTTTTCTCCATTATACCCCACATTTGCGAAACTTTCAAGAGTGAGTTGCGGCTTTTGGGGAAAGATAGGGAAAACCAAATCAGGAGGAAGGCTATGAGCGAACAGACGGACAAGCAGGAGCAGCAGCGGCAGCAGATTGTGGAGCTGGGCTCCGACCTGACCAAGTCCAGAGGGGGAAATATCTATACCTTAACCATCATCGGCCAGGTGGAGGGGCATATGATGGCCCCGGAGACGGTGAAGACCACAAAATACGAGCATGTGCTGCCCCTGCTTGCGGGGATTGAGGAAAGCGACGACATCGACGGGCTGCTTCTGCTGCTGAACACCGTAGGCGGGGACATTGAGGCGGGGCTTGCCATTGCGGAGATGATTGCGGTGATGAAAAAACCCACGGTGTCCCTGGTGCTGGGGGGCGGACACTCCATTGGCATCCCCCTGGCTGTATGCACCAAGCGCTCCTTCATCACCCCCACCGCCAGCATGACGGTGCACCCGGTGCGAATGACCGGCCTGGTGGTGGGTGCTCCCCAGACTTACCGGTATTTTCAGCGGATTCAGGAGCAGATTGCGGACTTCGTCACCGCCAATTCCCGCATCAGCCGGGAGGACTTTGAGCGCTATATGATGGCTACCGGGGAGATTGCCACGGATGTGGGTACCATCCTCTATGGCAAGGAGGCAGTGGCCTCCGGCCTCATTGACAGGCTGGGCGGCCTCAGCGATGCCCTGGCAGCTCTGCACCGGATGATTGGCAGGAGAAAATAAGGGAAGAAGGGGGCCGAAACAATCG
>CAYLUV010000343.1:0-1037 GCA_964386955.1 uncultured Lachnospiraceae bacterium | reverse complement strand
CTGTACTTCATGAGGGCAAAAATATTGCCTATCTGCATTTCCATGCCGGGAGTCATTGCCGTAGGCTCGAGGAATACATTGATAACCTTTATGCGCTTTGAAAGTGCATAGTGCATCTCGCGGCGGCAGTTATCGGACTTCATATACGCCTCGGAGATGAAAGCAAACATGAGGTGAGCCGCGCTCAAATGCTCGGCAATGCACTCGGGCCACTCGCTTCCGACCTCTATCCCCTCGTCATACCAAATGCGAAAGCCACGCGAGTGCATATCGGTGACAACGCGCATGACATCGGATGAGTTGGCGTGGGCATAGCTTATGAAAATATAGGGTTCGTTACCCTCATAGGGAGTGAAATAATTCACTTATACTCCCTCCTCTTTATCCGCCGGCGTATCGGCGCAAGCGGCGGCTTTGACATGCTCGGCAAGCTCGTCGACAAGGCACAGAAGCCGCTCGCCCTCGTTCAACAGCACCTCACCCGAGGGTGTGAGCGTCTCGACGCGGTTATCACGCACTATAAGCGCGACACCAAGCTCCTCTTCAAGCGCACTGACGGCTCGGCTGAGCGTGGAATGGCTGGTATAAAGCTCACGCGCGGCGGCGGAGTAGCTTTTCGACTTTGCCACTGCCACAAACATTGCAAGCTGAGAAAGCTGCATATCAGAAGTTGAACATGTGCGGCAAAAGCTCGGACAGCTTATAGCTGACATAGCGGTCACCCGCCTTGGCGCAGAGAACCTCCATCTCCGGAGAAAACTCCGCCAAGAATTGGCGACAAGCCCCGCACGGTGTAGGCCAGTTCTCACTGTCGGCATAGATGGCGATACGGCGGAATGAACGATGCCCCTCGCTGACGGCCTTGACGCAGGCGGTGCGCTCGGCACATATGGTGCTGCCGAAGGCGGCGTTCTCCACATTACAGCCGGTGAACACCGTGCCGTCATCGCATTCGATTGCCGCACCCACGGAAAAGCGAGAGTACGGAACGTAGGCGTTTATGGACGCCTTTTTTGCCATTGACATAAGCTCTCTGT
>CAYLUV010000342.1:0-1046 GCA_964386955.1 uncultured Lachnospiraceae bacterium | reverse complement strand
GGAATACGCTGTCGCTTTTCCGTATTAAAGTGTTACTTGTATGACATTTAATATACCACCATTTCACTCTGAATTCAACCCAAATTTTTTAAATCTTTTTTACAAAAATAGAAAATCGAAGACTTCCTTTATCGCAAAGAAATCTCCGAAATTCTTCTTAATATTTAATTCAATGTGATTGCCACTTTAATAACGCCCTCACGTTTTTCTTCAAAAAGTGCATAGGCTGATGCAATATCCTCTAAAGCATATGTAT
Source organism: uncultured Lachnospiraceae bacterium (assembly GCA_964386955.1). GTDB lineage: Bacteria > Bacillota > Clostridia > Lachnospirales > Lachnospiraceae > SIG292. The sequence goes on along the minus strand of CAYLUV010000342.1, from coordinate 790 downwards.
GTGTAATCAGCGGTGTTGTATCAATTTTTCCCTGCTCGATATAAGTTAAAATTTCATCACAATCACACCCATCAACGCCACCCGTTTTGAAAATTAAATTTTTTCCATACATCTCCGGTAATGGAATCATCTGTGCTGTATCATAGAGTGCAACAATTGTAACAATCGCATTTGGTCTAGCACATTCCCACGCCATGCGAAATGTTTCTTGCGTTCCAGCCACTTCCAAAACCACATCCGCTCCACCATGGTCGCTATATTCCAAAACAAAGTTCTTAACTTCCTCCGGTGTCGTAACTAAAATTTCCGGATAATGTGCATGGACAAATTCTCTGCGTTGTATATCTTTTTCACATAATATAATCCGCTTTGGTCTTTTTAGCATGACACACTGAAGTGTACATAAACCTGTCGGACCGCCGCCAATAATGAGAACCGTATCTTCTTCTGTAATTTCCGAAATACGAGCAGCCCAAAAACCTGTTGCCAACACATCTCCTACAAATAATGCTTGTCGATCGCTGACCGAATCCGGTATTTTACTTAATCCCTGATCTGCATACGGTACACGTACATATTCCGTCTGACCGCCATCAATTCGACATCCCAATGCCCAACCACCATTAGGGTCTGTACAGTTATTGACATAACCTTTTTTGCAAAAGAAACATTCACCACAAAATGTTTCAACATTCACTGCAACACGATCTCCCGGTTTTACTTTTTTCACATCCGAGCCCACCGATTCAACAATTCCAACCATTTCATGTCCAACGGTAATCCCCTGAAC
>CAYLUV010000341.1:0-1055 GCA_964386955.1 uncultured Lachnospiraceae bacterium | reverse complement strand
GTGCACCACCGTGGCCAGCACCGTGACGATCAGGCTGTTCTTAAACGCAGTCTTGAACACCGGGATGGTCAGAAGGCCCGCATAGGCGTCCACATTGAAGCCCTTCGGCCAGAACAGTATGTCGCCGGCCACCACATGCGCCTCGCTGCTCAGCGACTTGGCCAGAAGGTTAATGTAGGGCAGCAGGCAGACGAGGCCCAGAAAAATCAGAAACACATTGTTGAAATAGCCGAATCGCTTTTCGGCACGGGTTTGCTTCATATCGTGCGACCTCCCTTACCAGATGCCCTTGTCGGTGTACTTGCGGGACACGTAGTTCGCGCTCAGCATCATGACCATGCCCACCACGCTGCCAAACAGGCCCACGGCGGTGGTATAGCTGAACTTGGCGTTCTCAATGCCCTCGCGGTAGACGAAGGTACCCAGCACGTCGCCCACGCCGTACACAATCGGGGAGTAGAACATCATGACCTGCTCGGTGTCGCTTCCCATGATCGAGGAGGCGCGCATGATCACGATGAAGGTAATGGTGTTGATGATGCAGGGCAGCGTGATCGACCAGGTCTGCCTCAGGCGGCCCGCGCCGTCCACCGCCGCCGCCTCGTAGAGCTGCGGGTCAATGGCCGTCATCGCCGACAGGTACACGATGGTCGACCAGCCCGATTCCTTCCACGCCGTGGAAATCACCAGCAGCGACCGGAAGTACTTCGAGTTGGCCAGGAAGTTCTGCGGCGAGCCGCCCAGCGCCACGATCAGCTGATTGATCAGGCCGCTCGTGACCAGCAGGTCGTAGAAAATGCCGTACACAACCACCCAGCTCAAAAAGTGCGGCAGGTAAATCAGCGTCTGCGTGCCCCGCTTGAGCCAGGAAATGCGCACCTCGTTGAGCAGCAGCGCCAGGATAATCGGGATCGGGAACTGATACACAAACTTATAGACATTGATCAGTACGGTGTTTCGCAGCAGCTCAAAGAACTTCGCGCTGGTAAACAGCTTGGTAAACTGCGCCAGGCCCACCCACTTGCTGCCCGAGATGCCCTTAAAAACCTTGTAGT
>CAYLUV010000340.1:0-1058 GCA_964386955.1 uncultured Lachnospiraceae bacterium | reverse complement strand
CAAGTACTTTTACCAGCAACCAAAATATTTTTGCGACCTCAACCGCTTGTTTGAACATCAATCTTGCGGTACGATTTTCTGAATTTTTGATTGCTTTTTCAACACGATTCATAACTTTATTTTCAATAAGTTCCTCGCAATTTTTGCCGTTTTGATATTCATTATAGAATTTAATTGCCTTGCAAATATATTCGCTTTGATTTTTACAATCGGTATTTTCAAAATGTTTTTTGCACTCTTTTAAAACATCAATATCGACCCACAAACTGATATGTTCTTTTATCGCTTTTTTGCTCATTTTCACCCTCCATTCCTCAATGCACCACCCATAGCACATCGATTTATCCTTGAATTTTCGTTATTTTATTGCCGATAGCACCGAAAACAGCACCAATTTGAATTTTTAGCACCACCCCCGAACGGCTCTGCCGTGCGGTGTACAGGGCATTGGGGCATCGAAATGCACCAATGCTTTTTCCTGCTTAATTTTATTTTTTCTGTTTTTTTGATCAGCTTTCTTAATTTATTATTTTCGATTTTTTATTTTATTGCAACCTATAGAACTGAACTAATTTAGTTTTGCTTACAACGGGCTTAATTTTGCTCTACAGTCGTTCAAACTGTTTTGTGTGGTGTTGCTACCTTATTTTTCGATATACTCTCTCAAATCGGCTTAATTTTTATTTATGTTTCGTCATTTCCGTATTCCATATTCACAATCTCATCTGCAGTATATCGTAGTGCATTGTATAGTGCAGTTATGATATACGGAACGGGACTTCTAACCTTTGTTTCAACTTTGCCATTTACAATTTCTCTCGGCATATTATTATCGACATAGACGATATGATCGTAACTGATATTTTCAAGCCGCCTACGAACAGTTTCACGAGGGATATTTTCTCCGCCAACAGAAATAAATTTTTGATTAAACATAATTTCCAGCGCCGATTCGTAATTCTTTTTCATCACACCGCCTAAGTTATATGTTTCTGCTTTTTCAAACACATCTTCTGTTGATGATAGATGGTTATTTATAAAATAATTAGTATTTATAT
>CAYLUV010000339.1:0-1065 GCA_964386955.1 uncultured Lachnospiraceae bacterium | reverse complement strand
TGCAGCGTACGGTTACAACCGCAATCAAGCCCGAAAGGCTATTGAGACGAGCGGGTCGCCGATTTCACGCTCGACGAGGCCTTCAGGTTACAACCGCAGTCAAGGCCGAAGGGTATTGAGATACGGCGGATTGGGGGCGGCGGTTTCCGTCCGTCCCTTGGAGATTCCCCAATTTTTCGGGTAAGAAAATCGCTAAACCCCTGTCGCTAAACCCCTGTAAACAAAGGGCGACGTCGCGGTTTTCACGTTGCGCCAGGTGAAAATCCGGCTGCGGGAACGCAGAGCATGTTCACTGCACACGCGCGAAAAGATCGTCTGCAAACAGATGCCGTAGGGGTGTTGTCGCTTTCGTCCCCGGGAGTTTCGGAGGCCTGGAGACGCGAGGCCGTTCCACGATTTTCCCCGAACTTCGGGATTCCAGAACTCCCCGCAGCGAAAGCAACGAACTTCCGCGCCGCATGATACAACCCGACGCAAGGTCGCGCAAGCCAAGAAAAAATGGGGAATCTCCACCGGAACAAGTAGATGCGTCAAAATATGATAAACTCTACCGCATCAGCTACAAGTGTTTAAAAGGTTTGTTTGATGGTGGATAATAATGCTAATCTGATCCTGACGGGCTGGGGGGGGGGTACGCGGAATACGTGGCTTCGACGGCGGTGGCGCTCAAGGCGCTTGGCGGTCGGGCGGACGTACGCGGTGTAAGCCGGAGGCGTCTGCCGGAACTGCTTTCGGAACTCGCGGCAGAGCGCGGGACACCGAGATGGTCGCACATTTACATGCTGGGCGTGTCGGTGAGCGGCGATCCGAACACGCTTGCCAAGGCATTGGCAAAGTTGAAGGCGAAGAAGGTGGCCACGACGTGGATAAGCGCCCTTGAGATGCCGGAGGAAGTCGCGGGGCTGCTGGACGGTCTTGTGGACGTGCGCGTGTTTGATGCCTCGCTTCTTGAGGCGGTCGGACAATCCTTCGGCGTGGACGTCAAGCCGTACATGCCTTTCCTCAATGAACCCAAGCGCGTCACATCGGATGTCCGCGCTTATTTCGAGCTAATTGCCACGGCGC
>CAYLUV010000338.1:0-1066 GCA_964386955.1 uncultured Lachnospiraceae bacterium | reverse complement strand
GACGGTGCCCCTGTGCTGCCTGACAACGATGCGCACTTCATCCCCGGCATTATTGACGGTGAGCGTGACGAGCTCCCCGCATGATGGGGCCGCACGCATAGCCATTCACAGTCCGGAACTGCCCCTGTCGCCCCTCTGCACATCAGAGGGGCGACAGGCGGAACCGGAAGTCATGACCGAGGAGCAGCGCCAGTTTGCCGCAGACCGCCATAACCTCATCTACACCTTTCTCTATGAGAAGGGATGGGCGCCCGGCGAATACTACGACATTGCCGCATTTGGTTTCCTGCGGGCAGTCATGCGATACCTCAGTGACCCCAGACTGCGCCAGTACGCGTTCTCTACGGTTGCATGGCGTGCCATGGGTCAGAGCATTGCTTCTTACCACAGAGCCGAAGCGCGGCGACTGGAAAGCGAGCAGAGGTATTTGCAGACCGTCCAACCGCACAACGCAGACCCATACGAGGAGCTGGAGGCAAATCTGATTCTGCATGATCTGGTTTCCATGACCAGCGAAGAGCAGTACCGGCTTGCGTCCATGCGCCTGCAGGGCTATTCCATTGCGGAAACAGCACGCTCACAGGGCATGAGTCCCAAGCGTGTCCGTAAGCTGCTTCGGGAAATGTATCAGGTGTACCTGAAACTCTATAAAGATTAGATGGAGGCGAATTCAATGAACTTCAAGAAATCCACTACCCTCAACGGCATCCTCATGCACCCGCTGCTGATCGGCGGCCGTGCCCTCATTTATCACTGTGGGCAGGTCATCCGCACTTCTCCCATCGTGGCCATCCATGATGCAAGTGCCGATCAGATCCGTTTTGAGACCATGAACACCAACTACACCCTGCTCATGAACCCCACCCCGCAGACAGCCGTAAACTCGTACATGACGAGCCTGGCCGCCTGAGTTTTGCCTATGCGCCACAGCCGTTTCATTACGGCTGTGGCATTTTTAATGTCAGGAGGAACCCTATGGAAACAACTGTGAGACCTGTCAGTACCAAAGACAGGGTCTTATTCAAATGCCAACAGTGCGGCGCCTGCTGCCGGGATGTGGAAGAAA
>CAYLUV010000337.1:0-1068 GCA_964386955.1 uncultured Lachnospiraceae bacterium | reverse complement strand
AGCAGCCATTAAAACTGCTACGCTTAAAAAGTCTAACTTTTTGGGGTCACCTCATAAAGACATAGATATGGCGTCTTTTTTGAGATATAAGAGAAGTAATATGGGATGAAAGTGTGGGAGGAAAAGCAATGATTAAGGTTTTATTGGCAGATGATAATGACTTTGCACTGCAGTATATCAGGCAATTAGTCGATTGGGAAGCATTAGGATATGAAATTGTGGAAACTGCACATGACGGTGAAGAGGCATGGGAAAAATATTGTTTGCTGAATCCACAAGTAGTTATTTTAGATGTACAGATGCCGGGAAAAGATGGGTGCAAAGTTGCAGAGCTAATTCGTGATAAAAATGCTGATACAGTTATTTTGTTTCTTTCTAATTATGACAAATTTGATTATGCGCGTGCAGCGATTAATTTCAGTGTGCAGGATTATATTCTGAAGGATGAGCTGGATGAACAGATGATGTATGAAAAGCTGCTGAATATCAGAAAAAATTTGGAGGAAAAACGGACGATAAATAAAAATAATAGTAAGAATCAGTTGATTGCGTATTTTCGCATGCCATTTGATGAACTGCCAGCTATGATTCCACTCAAAGAAGAAACATATCATTGCTTTATTGTAGAGCAGGATCATATTCCTGGCAAAATTACTGAATTATTGAAAGTGAATGTTAAAGAACAGGAATACAGCGTATTAATTGCAGATATTCTGAAAAAAATTCCGCAGATAGAATATTTGGTTCGATTTGAACCATATCGTTGGGTTGGCTTATGTGATAGTCAGGAAAATGTGACTCAAATTGTGCATGAAATTCAGACATATCTCAACAAAAATGCAAAGGAAATGTTTTCTGTTTATTTATATGGAGAGGCATCAACAATTGCTGAATGCAGGAGAAAATACGAAGAATATCGTTTTATATTTGAACAGCGATATTTTGAAGGAAATGAGGTGTTTCTTTATGTTGATTTATGTGAACAGAATAAGTCAAGAGAAATTCGGATTGAAAAGCTTAATACAGCGTTGGATGCAGGAAAAATTGATGAAACAGAATATTGTATGA
>CAYLUV010000336.1:0-1079 GCA_964386955.1 uncultured Lachnospiraceae bacterium | reverse complement strand
TTTATATAGTATATGGATGGTAAGATAAATGAAAACAGATCTTGAAAAATCACATTCAAAATTTTCAAATTTTAAATTAACACTTCTATCAGTTTTTACAATTTTATTTCTAACCGCATTTGTTTTTGTAATAATAAGCTATAAAAAAATAGAAAGGGAATATTATTTCCCCATACTTATTCTAACTGGTTTTCTAACACTAATTTGTTTAGTATTATTTGATAAATTTACAAGATAAAACAGGCCATTTGGCCTGTTTTGTTTTTATAAATTTTCTTCAATTAAATTAATACGATAATCTGTTATTGTAATCAAATGCTTTTTATAAAGATTACCAATTGCTCTTTTAAAAGCCCCTTTACTAATCTTAAAATATTCATTAATTTCTTCAGGGGTAGATTTATCACCAATCCCTATTGTTCCACTATGTTTCTTTAAATATTCTAAAATCATATCACTATCATCAAAACGAACAATTTCTTTATTTGCGATTAAAGAACCATTATATGTATTTGAATCATTTTTATGAATAATTTTAACAGAAACACATTCACCAATTCGATAAGCTTTTCTAATTAAATTGCGATGAACAAAAATCGAATTAAAATCATTAGTTACAAGACCTATTCCTGCATCATTGATTTTATAAACAATTGCATCAACAGTTTTACCAATTTCTAAAGGTGCTTTTTCTTTAATTGATGATTCAACAGCAGGTTTTAATGTTAATTGATCAGTTTTTAACTTAATCACACAAAAAACTTTATCGCCAACATTAGGCCATAATGATTCAGTACGTGGTAAATTATCAGCACTAAATAATATATCTTTTGCGATGCCAATGTTTACAAATGCGCCTACATGATTAATCACTGAAACAACCTCACCAAATCCAGGAGAATTTGTAGTGATTGAAGGAGTTTCAGTTGTAGCACACAAACGTCGTTTTTGATCATAATATAAAAAAGCGTTAATAATATCACCAACTTTAACAGGATATATACATTGATTAAAATGCAAGAATATTTCAGTCTCAATACTTTCATCTAAACTTTTTAAAGTATAGGCAATATCAGTTT
>CAYLUV010000335.1:0-1080 GCA_964386955.1 uncultured Lachnospiraceae bacterium | reverse complement strand
ATGTGAAGAGGTGTGAGGGGGCGTAAAATACTTACACAACTTCATGAATTAAAATAAAACAGAAGTTAATTGTAGTTAAAAAAAAAAAACAATTATTTTTGCTTGATTCCTCGTCGGAACTGTGAGAGAATACCTGTACTTTCCTTCCCGTGTTCGGCGGCTTGTTGTTGACGATTCGCGGGAGGAGTACATGGTCTGTTTTGAACAACAAGGAGACGAGGCACATGCGAAACGTGGTTTGGAAACGGTTTAGAACGGCGATTCTGTTCGGCCTGTCCGTCAGAATGGTTGGGGCGGCGTCCGACTGGACGTGGTACGCAGCGGACGAGTCCGCCAATCCTCGCCCCGGTATCGCCTGTCTGTCGAACGAAACATGGATTGTCGCGGCGCAGTTGCGGGACGCGGAAAAACGGACGCTCCGCATCACGACGAACGGCTACGAAAACGCCTACCTCAACGGCGTGGACAACGCGGATGTGTTGGATCTGCGCGGAACGATCACGGACACGGCGGGTAACGCCTACACGATCACCCACATCGACAAGTATGCGCTCGGTGCCGATTCCGAGAAGAGCACGGCGAAGGCCTTTGTCGCGCCAACGACGCTCACCTGTGGCCTGTGTGGATGGTTCAACGGCCGAACGAAGGACGTGAACGGACAGACGATTGCGGAAGAACCACTAGCGAATTACACGAACATCGTCATTGACGTGCCGGGATGGTTCGAGGCAATCGATCGGGCACAATCCCCTCGAACGTCGCAATCGCTCAATTGGGATTTGATTCTACCACAGTTGTTGACAATTTCAGGTGGCGCATTCTCGACGGAGAGCGGGAAGACAATTCCAGAAAAGCCAAAAGGCGAATTCAAGACGAATTCGTTTCTGTCTGTGAAGAGTATTGGTGACAACGCCTTGAGCAACAAGGGTTTTTCTGGATACCTTTATCTCCCGAAAATCGAAACGATTGCTGATTGGGGCGCGAACGGAAACAAGCCAGGGTTCACCGACATTGTGTTGTCGCCGGAGAAAAAGTCGCTCAAAAAACTGGGAGAGGGTTGTCTGGGATGGAACGAAAACT
>CAYLUV010000334.1:0-1090 GCA_964386955.1 uncultured Lachnospiraceae bacterium | reverse complement strand
TCGCGCTTGGGGAAGGCCAAAGAACGCTGATGCTGATGTTATCGCTGCTCCTTCATGAAGGCGGTCATCTACTAGCTGCCCGAGCGCTTCACATGCGCATCCGCCGTTTGCGCCTGACCGTCTTCGGTGCAATGGCTCACATCGACAATCCCTATTCCATCAGCACGCCACAGCTGTTCGCTGTCTCCATCGCCGGCCCTACTGCCAATATGCTCGTCATTCTGATCACTGCTGCCATGTGTCACTGGCGGCTGCTTGCGCCGTTCTCAGGCGCTGAACTGATGCAGATCAATCTGATACTCATGCTGTTCAATCTGCTGCCTGCGCTGCCGTTGGATGGCGGACGCATGCTCTACGCGCTCCTGACGCAAATTCTGTCGCGCCGTCGAGCGCTGGAGCTTGGCATATTCTTGGGAAGACTCCTCGCCGTCGGGCTGATTCTGCTTTCATTTTTCGGCTATTGGGCGCACAGATACATCAATCTCTCACCGATCTTTGCGGCAGTGTTTCTGCTGTCCTCTGCTAGGGACGAGCGTCAAGCACTGACCGACAGCCATCTGCAAACCCTGATGGACTGCATGCACACGCCGAATGAGCCGATCCCAGTAACCATGATCGCCATCAACGCAGATACGCCCGCCGAAACCGCGCTGCGTGCCGCTCTCCCTGACAGAGTCACACTGTTCGCCGTGTACGACCACGGACATTTTTCCCGCATCATCGACGATCGCACCATCCTGAGTCATATACTGAAGCATTCCAATGAAGGCTCTTGACGACTCGCCGCCAATGCACTTTGGTCTATCCATGTATGTCACTGATCTTCCGGGGCAATCCAACTGCTGTCTTTTCCTCCGGAAGATCATCTGAAAAATTTTTTGAGAAAAATTGAAAAAAGGTATTGACAAATGATGGGATATTGGATATAATAATCATCGTTGATTGTCACGACAGCAATCACGCGAGATCGCGATTGTGCGGGCGTGGCGGAATGGCAGACGCGCTAGACTTAGGATCTAGTGTCGAAAGGCGTAAGAGTTCGAGTCTCTTCGCCCGCACCATTTTGTCAGTCCAATCGGTTGTTGATATG
>CAYLUV010000333.1:0-1090 GCA_964386955.1 uncultured Lachnospiraceae bacterium | reverse complement strand
CGCTGATTGTCTGATTTTTATTTTCCTTTTGCTTGTCTACCCATGTCTTTTCAAAGGTTAAAGTAACTGTTTCCTTTTCCGCAACTATCGTACCAACCTTTTCATTTCCACTTACGATATCTCCACTGGCAACAGCATTGCGGAATAATTCGGGAAGCTTATATGTCATCTGGTAACCAGCATTCTCCAAGTCACTGATTGGCACTTTATCATACCCAATCTCCAACTTAAAAGAAGCATCACCAGGAATATTCGTCGCCCCTTCTACATTTGCCCAGTCAGTCATTGTATCTGTCTTATATAAAATCTTTGCCGTTTTTATATACTTATCCACCGCAGTCGGATTCGTCTTACCCGTTGTACTGCTGTCTTCCGTGCTTTCCTTTGTTGTACTTTCTTTACTGCCAGAAGCCGCTTGAGTTGCCGTTTTCCTGTCGGCTGTAGTTCCCTCAGCTTCGCCGGTCTCATCCCCTGCAACGCTGTTCTTCGTATTTTCCTCCGTTGTGCTTTCCACGCTGGTGGAAACCGCCTCGGTAGAGGTCTTGTTTGCCGCAGTTTCTTCCTTTGGATTTACATAACAGGAATCTTCGTGAGTATGTTCTGCTTTTTCGCAGATTAACACAGACTTGTAGCAATCCTTGGTATGTTGGTGAGCCTCTTCCGCCGCTGTGGATTCCTCTTTCCCACAGATTAGCTGCTCCTCATAACATTCCTTCCCGTGTGCGTGGGCCTCTATGCCGCAGTAAGTCTCCTTTTCCATGGTAATGGCTGGGAGAATCAGTGCATACGTTGTGCAAAATACAACAATGGCCGCCAGACACGTCACAACTTTGTGCCATCTGCTTTTCTGTTTATGATCTTTTTGATATTTTTCTGCATTTGGCAAAAAGTTCTCCTTCATCTGCCTTCACCTCCTGTGTTTCTCATCTATCCTGTATATCTTCTGTCTTTTCCAGGCGCACCGTCACACGCTCTGCGCCGCCCAAAGTACAGGTAAAAAGCGTCAAATCGCAATCTCCTGCCTTCATTTCTTCTATAGCGGTAGGCTGCAAAATCTCCAATCCCACCACCTGATAGGAAAATGTATTGC
>CAYLUV010000332.1:0-1096 GCA_964386955.1 uncultured Lachnospiraceae bacterium | reverse complement strand
GGCAGCTTTTTTGCCCTCATGGGTGCGATGGGGACAGAGCTGTTCGAAATGAGCTGGGTGCAGAGCATCGTGCTGTTCTTTTCCTACCTTGGCTGGTCACTCTATGGCACGGGGCTGGTGGTGTCCGGCTTTGAATGCGGCATCGGCTATCAGACAGGGCGTGGAACGAATATCACAAACCGTGTACTCTCTGCCCTCAAGGGCTTCCTTGCGGTCAATCTCTTTACCAAAGTGCCGGTGGAGCTGTTCAAGCTCTCGGTGGAGCTGCAATCCAGCCTGACCGCAGGCATCACCGGCTATGGCTCCGGCATCGACACCGTGGCAGGCAATATCATCGAGCGATTTCAGGAAGGCGGCACGCTGGCGGAGATCACCAACGCAGGTCTCTTCGGAGGCCTCGGTCTCATCACCAGTCCGATCCTCGTGCTGTTCATCATTATCATGATGGGCTATGCGGTCATCAAGGTGTTTTTCAGCAATCTCAAGCGCGGCGGAATCCTGCTCATTCAGATCTGCGTGGGTTCGCTTCACATGTTTTCCATTGTTCGCGGCTATACAGACGGTTTTGTCCAGTGGATGAAGCAGATCATCGGACTGTGCCTGACCAGCTTTCTGCAAGCCACCATCCTCGTCGCGGGTTTGATGGTCTTGCAGGATCACGCGCTGCTGGGCTTGGGATTGATGCTGTCTGCTGGTGAAGTGCCGCGCATTGCCGGAATGTTCGGACTGGATACCACCACCCACGCAAATATCATGTCCGCCGTGTATACGGCGCAGTCTGCGGTGAATATCACCCGCACCGTGGCGCGGGCGGTGACAAAATGAAGAACGTAATGGAGCCCCCGTGCAAGCCCAGCGCAGCGGGTTGCATGGGGAGAGGAGGAGCAACGGAGGGAGTGAGTTTTCACGCTTGCGCGGAAACGAATGATACGGAGTTTGCTCTGACGATGGGTAGCCTGTTTGATGGCATCGGAGGTTTCCCTCTGGCAGCGATGGAATATGGCATTACGCCTGTGTGGGCATCGGAGATTGAAGCCTTTCCCATTGAGGTCACAAAGCTGCGCTTCCCCCAAATGCTCCATGTGGGGGACATTAC
>CAYLUV010000331.1:0-1108 GCA_964386955.1 uncultured Lachnospiraceae bacterium | reverse complement strand
CTATAATATATATTATATACTAAAAGGAGCGGATGGAAATACTTAATTTCAATAATTTTTGTTTTCACAGGAGAAGAAATTGCTGACCTATTTCCTATTCCCCCTGAAAATGTTCCACCGCCATATGAATAAACTTTCTTAATAAGGAATCTCCCGGATAGGATTTATAGAACATTCCAAAAGAAATTTTTGGGGAGTCTTTTAAATTTATTTTGGCGAGCTTTGGGGTGTCCAGCATGTAGAGTTCTGGGAGAAAGGCAATGCCGATGCCGCTACTGGCAAGGAGGATGGCATTGTCTACAGTGGCACTAAAATGGAGTTTTTGTGGGCGTCGAATTTCAGCTACCCGGAGCTGATACTTGCTGATGTCTTCCGAGATGCTGATGGGGTCACAAATAATAAGGGATTCTTCCTGAAGAGCCGCTAGCGGAACGGATTCGGCACCAGCCAGAGGGTGATCATGGCGGCAAAAGCCGGTAATATAACTTTTACAAAGCTCGCGGTATTTGATTTTGGGCTGTAAATCCTTGACTTCTCTGGCATCCAGCATAATATCAATTTGTTCCGTCTCCAACAGGTGCAAAAGGCGATCTTGTGGGGCGGTGATCAGACGGGGACGAAAGTGTGGAGTTTCCTGATTGAGCTTATTTAGTACATCTGTTAAAAGATTTAATTGGGCATAGCTGGAACAGCCGATGGAAAGCGGAGTGACAAGTTCCTTCTCCTCTGTGGAAAATCGTCGTTTGGCTCGTTCGGAGATCATCACCATATTTCTGGCGTCTCCAATAAAGGATTGTCCCTCGGGAGTGATCTCTACAAAACGAGTTGAGCGGCGAAAAAGCTTTACGTTCAATTCATTTTCCAGGGTTTTAATTTGATGGGTGATGGTTGGCTGGGATACATTTTGCTGTTCTGCGGCTTTGGCAAAACTTAATGTGTTGGCCACAGACAGGAAACATTCTAACTGAAAGATATTCATACGAGTTTGCTCCTTTTTTCGTCGAAGTGTATAGAAAATAAATTATTTTGTTTTTCGCACTTGTCAAAGTACACATAGGGGAATGGTTGATAAATAAAAGTTATTAATTATAATAACATTTTATTAATA
>CAYLUV010000330.1:0-1114 GCA_964386955.1 uncultured Lachnospiraceae bacterium | reverse complement strand
ATTAACAGCATCAGGGACAGTCTCCCAGCCAGTGAGCTTACCACCTTCAACTTTGGCAACCTTACTCTTATCTTTGTTCAGAAGAACGAACTTAACACCAGCGAGTACAGTAGATTCGTTGCCGTTGGCATATTTCAGGACATCGACATCCCAGGTGTAGGTCGTGGTCGTGCTGGGGGTAGTAAACTTTGTATTGCTGCTGTCGCCGTAGCTCAGCTTGCTTTCGTTCGGGTTGCCACCAAGGCCAACGACTGCACTGCTGTTGACTGTAGCAGTATAGGAAATGACGATCTGATCATTGGCTTTCAGCGTGTTGCAGAAGTCCTGCGTAAAGACCACTTCGAAGGTGCAGTCATCCGTGAGGCTTGTGGTATTCACAGTGTAATTATTTGTTGCAGCCACAGTAGTGCCATTCAGAGTAATACCAGTAACAGAACCAAAGGTCAGACCAGAGGACATCTTATCATGGAACACATAGTTTTCCGCACCGGCCTGGGCGGTGATGGTGGACTTGAAGCTCACGTCCTGGCCGATATCGGCGTCGTTGGAGGTGCCATATACACCAGTGGAATCCTCTTCAACGGTCTTCACATTGGTAGGCACTGCGTTCTTCTCTTTAATTGTAACAGTAGGATTGGTGGTATCCAGAGAGCAGAGGGTACCGAGGGTGGAATCGACCAGATAGTAGCCGAGGTTGAGGTTAGTAAACTCCACTGTAGTAGTAGTTGCCTTTGTAGTCCCATTATTACTAACAGAGTTCGTCTTTGCATATGCCTGTGCAAGCTTTGCAAATGTGGCAGCGTCGGCATCCTTTTTCCAAGTCACATAACCGTTTGTATCTGTAACGAGATAGACATCCTTAATCCCTTCGCTAGAAACAAACGTATTCCAGGCAGTGGTAGCCTTGTAGGAATAGGAACTGTTGTCTGTGTCATAGCTCTCCAGAGCCAGAATCTGATAAATCGTATAGGTTTGATCCACAACTGCGTTGTCGATTGTAATCTTGCCGCTGTTGTTATTTGTTCCCGATGCGGCAAAGGCGGGCAGGGTCAGGGAACAGGCCAGCAGGACGGCCAGGAGGAGGGTCAGGAGCTGTTTGATACGTTTCATTTTG
>CAYLUV010000329.1:0-1115 GCA_964386955.1 uncultured Lachnospiraceae bacterium | reverse complement strand
CAGAAATACTTGATGAGTTCCTTGCCTTCGGTCAGCTTCTGCTTTTCAAGCCCAAGCACAGCACCGACACCCTCAAGGGAAAGTGGCAGTCCCATGGTGGCTGCCCAGACCATGGAGCATTTCCAGGAATCCGGCGAAAGGTACTCGCCTGTGGGCAGTCCCAGGTAACGGGACAGACAGATGCGTTCAAAATTCGCATTGAAAGCCCATTTTGTTACGGCTTCATCCGTAAGCGCAGCAATGACCTCGGCAGGCATTTCCTCACCGCAGGCAAGGTCAACAAGCTGTACAGTGCCACCGTCCACACTGTAGGAGAACAGCAATATTTCAAAAACAGGAGACTCCACATAGCGATATACACCCGTTTTCGTAAGGGGCTGGTCACTGTAGGTCTCGATGTCAATAGAGAGAGTTTTCATAGTTCATCATCCTGTAATAAAGCATTTTTCATCCCGTCATGTGCGGCTTTGATCCTATCAGCCCGCCCTGCAAGATGATTGATGGTATCTCGCACATCCGGCGCATATGTCGAATAGAAATAACCCTTACTGCAAGAGCAGATAGGAACGCCCCGGCATCTGAGTTCGTTTACCATGTGGCGGATTTCTATCCCTTTGCAGTGGAATATGCCTTCGAGGACTTTGCTTTTGATGGCATTGTCCTTTCCGGTGTGTTCGGTTTTCATGTATTTTTCAAAAGCTGTCATTGTGTTTCCACCCTTTCCATACCCCGACAGGGCGGTAGATTGCTCCACCGCCCGGGGGCTGTGTTTTACTTGGATTGCTTCTTTTCCTTGTGCTTGCGGATTTTCTCTTTCACCCAACCCAACGCAGATGCGATGAGAATAATGAGTTCAGCGATAAATACACCGGTCATAGCACCGAAGCAGATATTGAGCATCATTTCCTGAAATTCAGTCATGGTTCACTACCTCCTCAAGCCAGGAAATCATCATCGTCATCGGTGGCGAAGTCGGACTCAGCACTTGCCTTACCGCCCAAAGGTTCTCCGGCACGGATGAGCTGCAGATTGTTCAGACCGCAGGCGATACCCTTGTTCCCATTGCTGTTGAAAGCATACAGGTTGATGCTGGCACGGCCGTACACACCGGAGTA
>CAYLUV010000328.1:0-1117 GCA_964386955.1 uncultured Lachnospiraceae bacterium | reverse complement strand
TTTTTTTTTCGGACGAGGTTCTCCGTTGCTCAAATTCAAAGCTTCTGTGGAATGGAGGCATGACATGAAGAAGATGCCGAAGACGACTTTCCGCGACAGGCCGCCCGACTACCACAACCAGTGCAGTCGGCTGAAAAGCAGGGCCGCCAAGGGACGTATTTCATTTCCCCTTCTTTTCCATAATCACCTGCTCACACGCCTTAATTTTTCGATTCAGGTCTTTCCCCTCGAACCCAGCCTCTTTTGCCGTTTTCAACATCTTGTAGGCATTGGCGAGAGAAAACTCATATCCATCAGAGCCCGTATAATACTTGCATCCGACAATATAACAGGCCTCGCCATTGCCGGATTTGGCAGCCTTCCATAGCCACTCAGCCGCCGCTTTCTTATCTGAAAAGAACATTCCATCACCATTCCGCAAACGCTTAGACCATGCCATCTGAGCGTCTGCATTCCCCAAGATCGCGGCTCGCTCGTAATATCTATTGGCGGCCTTCTGATCTTTTTCCACGCCTTTCCCCATCCGTAGCATCTCGGCAACGACAAACATTGCACGAGGACTGTTTTGCCCTGCCGCCTTTTCAAAATATGAATACGCCTTTGTCACGTCCTCGGCAATACCCTCACCGAGAATCAGCATCTCGCCGACTTTATACTGTGCCACCATATTACCTGCCTCTGCGGCTTTGAGATACCATGAATATGCCAGAGGAAGATTCTTTTTGACAACGGCATTACCGAAATAATACGTCGAAGCTATTTTAAGCTGAGATTCTTCATCGCCAGCGGACGCTCTCTTCAACGCCTCGGCCGATGCGCAAACAATATCCAGGAGCTTCTTGTCCGAATCCGACAGAAACCCTTCTTTGCCATGCATCTCCGTCAACAATTCACTGACTCGTGAATCCACGCCCTCGTTCAGAGAATCACTCAGCCGTTTAAACAAGTTGGCTGCGCTTGCTTTCTCTGCCGTTTCTTTTCGGATGCGTTCTTCTGCGGTCTGCTGTTCACGTTCGACCCGAAGGGCCTCCTGTCGTTGACGTTCTTGCTCTTCAGCAATTTTGCGCTGTTTCTCCTCCTCGGCTTTTCGTAGCGTTTCCTCGCGCGCTATCTCAAT
>CAYLUV010000327.1:0-1120 GCA_964386955.1 uncultured Lachnospiraceae bacterium | reverse complement strand
AGGAAAATAGCATTAATAAACGCATCGATCAGCATTTGCCGATGTTCCTTTTTCGTTACATCCAGCTTGCGGAATCGGTGCAGCCAGAAGGTCATGAACTCGGCACTGACTTTCGGTTTTGCCAGCTTCTCCAAGGCAATTTTGTTTTCCAACTCGTCTCGGTTGTTTTCCAGTTCCTCCAGTCGTGCTTTGGTGGACTTGGTGAGAATGCCCTGCTGAATGGCATTGAGCAGGTTGTTGATACCCACATTGACCTCACTGAGCTGCTGCTCGTACAGGGGCAGGTTGATGTTTTCTCTGTCCTGCAAGTCCATGAGCATGGACACAATGGCTTCAATGGCGTGGTCATCGTTCAGCATTTCCATGGTGGCGTTGACCACCAGATCTTCGATCCATTGCTTGCGAACCGCCTTTTTGTGGCAGTCTCCACGCTTTTTCTTGACGGTCACGCATTTGTAATAGTGGTGAACAACGCCGCTTCTGCTGGTACCGCTTTCACCGCACAGATAGGCCCCACAGTGACCGCAGAACAGCTTGGTGGTCAGCAGATAATCGTCCTCTGCCTTATGACGGGCAGGGGCTTTCTTGTTCTTCGCCAGCTTTTCCTGCACTCGTTCAAACAAGTCAATGGGTACGATGGCAGGGATACCATCGGGGACGATCACATCCCGATATTTGAACTCGCCAATATAGCGGCGGTTGTTCAAAAGGTGCTGAACGCTGTTGTAGGTCAAGGCTTGTCCTCTGGTGTTTTTCACGCCCTTTGCGTTGAGCCAGTCCCGAATTTCGGTCATGGTTGCACCCTCGTCATACCGTTTGAACACTTCCAGAATGTAGGGTGAAGTCAGCGGGTCAAGCTGAAAGTGCTGATCTTCGTCGATCACATAGCCGATGGGGAGTGTGCCTCCGTTGTATTTGCATTTGAGGGCGTTGTCTGTCATACCACGGATGACCTTTTCGGACAGATCAGCGGAATAGTATTCGGCGTAGCCTTCCAACACGGATTCCAGAATGATGCCCTCAGCACCATCAGAGATAACCTCGGTTGCCGATACCACTTTTACACCGTTCTTTTTCAGTTGTGCCTTATATCGGGCACTGTCATAGCGGTTACGGGCGA
>CAYLUV010000326.1:0-1125 GCA_964386955.1 uncultured Lachnospiraceae bacterium | reverse complement strand
ACTATAGCCTATTTGTCCGCGTGGCGAGGACCAGTGTCTGGCACAGAAGATCTATATGGGGACGGCATTACAGATTCCACGCTGAAAGCTTTAATGCATTTGCAGGAAGCAAGAATTTTTCAAAAAAAAGATGTGGCGCATATTAAATCTATGATTTTAGATTATGGTGGTGTCGAAAGCCCTATTTACATGTCCATATCGAATGTATGGGACGAATCTGAAGATTATGAACCTCTAAATAGTGCATATTATTATTTAGGGGATGCAAAGGCAAATCATGATGTTGTTATTATAGGATGGGATGATAATTACAGCCGGGAAAATTTCAAACATATGCCAGAAAAAGATGGTGCATTTATATGCCGTAACAGTTGGGGTGAAACCTTTGGTGATGACGGTTATTTTTATGTGTCTTATGAAGATGCTGTTTTAGGAAGTACAGGAGTTGTTTATACACGGCTTGAACATCCAGATAATTACAGTACAATTTATCAGACAGATATGTTAGGATGGGTAGGTACATTGGGCTACGAACAGCCAGAAGCTTGGTTTGCGAATGTATACACGGCAGCATCGGATGAAACCTTAAAGGCAATAAGTTTTTATACCGTTGATCAAGCGACAGAATATGAAGTGTATGTGATACCAGAGTATACGGACGTGGCACAGCTTTCAAATCCGATTTACTTGGGACACGGCTATTGTGAAGAAAGTGGTTATTATACAGTGAATTTTCCAGAAGAAATTCTGCTACACAGCGGGAAGCAATTTGCTGTTATAGTTCGTGTTGTGACACCGGGAAATGAACGACCGATTGCCATTGAGTATCAAGCTTCAGAATTGACAAAAGATGCGATTCTTTCAGATGGTCAAGGCTATGTGAGTCCGGATGGTGAACAGTGGTCTTCCGCAGAAGCGGAATATCAGTGCAATGTATGTCTGAAAGCTTTTACAAATTAGAGGAGAAACTTATGGATAAATTGATTTTTGCTACATCGAATGCAAATAAGATGAAAGAAATTCGTGAAATTTTAAAAGATGTATCCGGAGAAATTCTTTCGATGAAAGAAGCAGGTATCGATGTGGAAATTGTAGAAGATGGAAAAACCTTTGAAGAGAATGCGT
>CAYLUV010000325.1:0-1132 GCA_964386955.1 uncultured Lachnospiraceae bacterium | reverse complement strand
CAAAACGGTTTGAAGATCTCCTGCTCCACTTGGGTTGCGATTCGCCGAAAAAATTTCGGCGAATGCGCGATGGAGGTCTTTGTCCGCATACGGGTCAGCGGTCTGCGCCAATTCCGCCGAGCAGTAACCGCTACAGATTTCCCGTAACCAAATCGTCCGCGCGACGACGTCCACCGCGAAATGCAGACGAAACATCCGAATAGACAGAATGCCTCCACCGTCCGCCGTACGGACGACCCGTTTGCGAGAAACGTCGAACGGATCGTGCGCCAACTGAACCCGCGCCGTCGCCTCCAGATCCAGCCCGCCCCGCATTCGCACGAACGCCGCCTGTTGCGCAAACGTCAGGGACGTTTCAACCGACCACGCCGCGTCTGGTTGCGCGTCGACCCATCCCGCCTGCGCATGCGGAAAGGCATCCGCCGCCGGCACGTACGGCTTGATGTCGAGAATCGGCGTCCCATCCAGTAAGTCACATTCAGCAACGGACAATATGCGCCCGGCGACCGCAAGGAGACGAACGCACGAGAGGCCGATGGGATTAGGACGATAGGGCGCGCGCGAAGCGAAAATACCCACACGTCCGTGTCCGGGCGCGGACACGGGCGGCCGAGTCGTCGGTCGCCAGCCGCCGCCGTTGCGATCGAACACAAACAACAGCCAGATCCGTTCAAAGCCCGCGAGATCGCGCAACGCCATCTCGAAATTATGTCCCGCAGACAGTTCCACCCGCCCCTGCGCGGCGGCGAAGACACCCTGACGCGGCGCCGCGTACTTATACGTGGCGTCCCCACGGAAGAATCCAATTGGTTCAAACGTCATGCGGCCTCCTGAAAAAACGAAAACCACTGCGACGCAGTGGCTTCGTTTGGTGGCGAGAGGGGGATTCGAACCCTCAACCAGCAGATTATGATTCTGATGCTCTACCGTTGAGCTATCTCGCCGAAAACGAGGGGTAGTTTATCAAACGCCTGTCCGCCCGTCAAGCCCTCGTGCAGAAAAAATCCAGTGCCGGATGAAGATGACGGTCGACATGGCCTTCCTCTCCTGGTCTTTCGCCCTCAGACGAAGATACGGCGAAAATCGACGTCTTCGGCGGCGAGGACGAAGACGGGCGATGGTACACCGGCCA
>CAYLUV010000324.1:0-1133 GCA_964386955.1 uncultured Lachnospiraceae bacterium | reverse complement strand
CAAATCACCCCGAGGTCATTCGCCGTCTGGGTGTCATCGCACTCAACACACCCGTCGAGGTGGACATATATGGCAACGTAAACTCCACACATCAAATGGGTAGCAAGATGCTCAATGGCTTGGGCGGGAGCGGCGACTTTGCCCGAAACGCGCGCGTCAGTATTTTCGCAACCGAGTCCACCGCGAAAAACGGTCTCATATCCTGCATAGTGCCCATGGTGTCCCACGTGGATCAAACCGAGCACGATGTCGCAGTGGTCATCACGGAGCAGGGTATAGCCGACCTTCGCTGGAAAACTCCGAAAGAGCGCGCCGAACTACTTATAGAAAATTGCGCTCACCCGGATTATCGCCCGATGTTGCGTGAGTACTATGAACACGCGCTGGCGGTTTCAGCCGGCAAGCACACGCCTCACGACCTCACCATGGCACTGTCATGGCACCAAAGATACTTAGAAACAGGATCAATGAAATAACACATATTAATGCAAAGGAGAATGAAGATGAGCAACAACACCGTTCTTTACTGCGAAAAACTGCCTACCGAGGGTATGGAGACCCTAATTTCCGAGCTTTGCCCGCCAGAGCTGGATCTTCGCTTCCTGTATCCGGTCAAAAACGGAAAGAAGGGCGACTTTGAGGATGCCGACTACATTCTTGCCTCTATCCACAAAATCGGCAAGGACGAGATGGACAGAGCGGCAAATCTCAAGCTTATCCACGTTCCCGCAACCGGCTATAACCACGTCAACCTCGACTATGCAAAGGAAAAAGGCGTCCCCGTGTGCAACAGTGCCGGTGAAAACGCAAGCACCACGGCGGAGTTCACCATCGCGCTCATGCTCGCATGCATGCGCCGCCTCAGCATGATTGACAGCCGTTGCAAAAAGGGCGAATGGCACAGCTGGACCTGGCGTCATGACTCCTACGAGCTGCGCGACAAGACCATCGGTGTCGTCGGCGGCGGCAACATCGGTCGCATGGTGCTACGCAGGCTTCAAGGCTGGGACTGCAAGCGTTTCCTTTATTTCGATCCCTACCCCATGCCCGCCGAGCTGGAAAAAGAACTCAACTGCGAGCGCGTTGATTTAGAAACGCTTCTGCGTGAGTCGGATGTCGTTTCTCTGCACTGC
>CAYLUV010000323.1:0-1135 GCA_964386955.1 uncultured Lachnospiraceae bacterium | reverse complement strand
GTTTTCTGGACTCTCACTGGATGGTATGGTGATTTTAAATGTACAAAAAGATCCGTTGCAAATCCAAAATGAGAGAAGAATGCGCAACGATAGAAGAGAGTTGTTAGAAGCCGCCAAGGAGGGAAGCCTGGAGGCGATAGAAATTCTTACTTTGGATGATATGGATACCTACAACGTAGTATCCAATCGCGCCAGAAGAGAGGATGTATTTACTATCGTGGATAGCTATTGCATCCCTTATGGAGTAGAAACGGATAAATATTCTATTCTTGGAACAATCCATGAGGTATCTGAAATGAAAAACACAGAAACTGGAGAAGAGATTTACTATTTATCTGTAGGTTGCAACGACTTAGAAATTGATTTGTGCATTAATAAAAGAGATCTTCTGGGAGAACCGGCCAAGGGACGACGATTTAAAGGAACCATTTGGCTACAGGGAGTTATCGATTATATTTAAAAAATACCCCCAGGTTGCTGACTTTGCGTCAGCAACCTGGGGGTTTCTCATACTATATATATGTTATCCTTCAATAGCAATATATTTTTTGTCCTCAATTTTTTTGTTTTGTGGTTCTATTTTAGGGATGGAAAGTCTTAATACACCACTCTCATATTTGGCATGAATATCTGCCTCTTTTACTTGGTCACCCACGTAGAAAGAACGGCTCATACTGCCGGCATAACGTTCACGTCGAACAAATCTTCCAGTTTTTTCTTCTTTTTCCTCTTTATCTAGACTTTTCGCTGCACTAATCATCAAATAAATTTTCTCCAAAAATACTAGGTGTCATCATAAGTCATCGCTCCTTTTTCAAAATAAATTCTTGAAACTGGGGATGTTTAGGAAGAAACTAAAACCTTTGGCTCTTTTTTTCTCCTGTTTCTGATTTTGTTATAGTCCTTTTTTTAGCACTTGTCAACCCTGAGTGCTAAAAAACATATTTTTATCACAAATTTAGATTTTGTGAAAACACAAACTGTAAAATTGACAATTTTGAGAGAACAGTGTATAATTTATAAAGTTGTCTAAAGAAAATAAAGACATGTCCCAGTAGCTCAGCTGGATAGAGCACCGCTCTCCTAAGGCGAAGCCTAGGCTTTGCTCTCAGAGAAAAGTGAAAAACGACTATAG
>CAYLUV010000322.1:0-1139 GCA_964386955.1 uncultured Lachnospiraceae bacterium | reverse complement strand
CTGGCATCGCGCCCGGCCAAAGTGCCGTCTTCTACGGCGCGGATTCGGATGAAATACTCTGCGGTGGCGTTATTCAATAGACGCGAATCATTCCGTTTTCCCGGAGAGGACTCGTCGAGGCGGGGGGGGGGGGGGGACGGATAACCGCGTTCTGTGGTATAGCCCAAGTTTGCCTTTTCTGCATAGCGAACAGGAAAACTTGGGAAACATTCACAATTTTCTTGGAGATTCCTTTTTTTTTTCGGGAAAGAAAATCGCCGAACCCCTGTAAATAAAGATCGACATCGCGGTTTTCACGTTGCGCCAAGTGAAAATTCGGCTGCGGGAACGCAGCGTGCGTTTCCGTCTGGCGACGAAGTCGCAGTCTCTGGAGGACGCCGTCATCCCGTGTTCATGCCGAAGAACGCGAAGAGCGACGGGACGTCGCTCCCCGCGACTTTTTCAGGGTCGAATCCGCGCCATCTACGACCTCTTTTCAGGACGTCGCCTGCGCCGTCTGCGATGGCGTGGAAATGGAGCTCCGGCACGTCGTGAATCCTGAACGACCCTGTAGCGCATCCGGCATTACCAGGCGAACACCCCGCACATGACGTCGCGTTTCCAGCTGCGGATGAGGCGTTCTTTGCCCTGTTGCCGTCCCGTGCCTTTACAAAGCACTCCATCTCCCTCAGCGCCCGAACGATCGACGAGAGCTTTACGTCCTTTTCGACCATGATCCCGTAGATCATGTCGCCTATGAAACGGACGACCGGCTTGTGGAAACGGGGAGAAATTTTTCCCAGAAATGATTTGAGCTGCTTGAGCAGTTTCGCCGCGATTGTGGTATCATACATGGAGTCGCCTTTTTTTTTGCGTTTAGCACTTCGTATTATACCGAAGGCCGAACAGGAAAGGCGACGCTTTTCTCAAACTCGGCAAAAAATGGCGCAAGCCCGCGCAAGCCAAGAAAAAAAAATGGGGAACCTCCAAACAACTTTCCGATTGCGCTTCGGAGAGGAATTTGATATACTCTCCCCCGTTCCTTGTTAAAGGAAGGATGTTTATCCTTGTTTTGCCGGAGTGGCGTAATGGCAGCCGCAGCAGACTCAAAATCTGCCGTTCGTGAGGACGTGAGGGTTCGAGTCCCTCCTCCGGCACCA
>CAYLUV010000321.1:0-1146 GCA_964386955.1 uncultured Lachnospiraceae bacterium | reverse complement strand
TCGATGAGCTGGTCGCCCGCGGCTATACCGACACCATCCGCGCCAAGACCGGCCTCGTGCCGGACGCCTATTTCTCCGGCTCCAAGATCAAGTGGCTGCTGGACAACACCCCCGGCGCGCGGGAGCGGGCGGAGCGCGGCGAGCTGCTGTTCGGCACCATCGATACCTGGCTCATCTGGAAGCTCACCGGCGGCCGTGTCCATGTGACCGACCACACCAACGCCAGCCGCACCATGCTCTACAACATCCACGAGCTGTGCTGGGACAAGGAGCTGCTTCAGCTGCTGGACGTGCCGGAGTCCCTGCTCCCGGAGGTTCAGCCCTCCAGCCATGTCTATGGCCATACGGACTACGAGCTTTTCGGCGCGGAGGTTCCCATTGCCGGCGCCGCCGGAGACCAGCAGTGCGCCATGTTCGGCCAGTGCTGCTTTACCCCCGGCCAGATGAAAAACACCTACGGTACCGGCTGCTTCCTGCTGATGAACACCGGCAGAACCCCTGTCGAGAGCAAAAACGGCCTCGTCACCACCATCGCCGTGGGCTTTGACGATCACGTGGAGTATGCCCTGGAGGGCAGCATCTTTGTGGCCGGTGCGGCCATCCAGTGGCTTCGTGACCAGCTGGACGTGCTGACCTCCGCGAAGGAGAGCGACCAGTACGCCACCTCCGTTCCCGATACCGAGGGCGCCTACGTCGTCCCCGCCTTTACCGGCCTCGGCGCACCCTACTGGCAGCAGCGCGCCAGGGGCTGCGTGGTGGGCATCACCCGTGGCTTCTCCCGCGCCCATCTGGTGCGGGCGACGCTGGAGTCGCTGGCCTACCAGACCTACGATATCTGCAAGGCCATGGAGCAGGATTCCGGCATTCCCATCACGGCGCTGAAGGTGGACGGCGGTGCCTGCGCCAACGATTTCCTCATGGAGTTCCAAAGCAGTATCCTGAACTGCGACGTTCATCGCCCCAGGTGCATCGAGACCACCGCCCTGGGCGCGGCCTATCTGGCCGGACTGGCCGTGGGCTATTGGGAGAGCCTGGATGACATCCGCAGCAACTGGGCGATCGATCAGGTCTTTTCTCCCGATCTGGACGCTGACCGCCGCGAGGCACTTCTGAAGGGCTGGCACAAGGCCGTCAAATGTGCTATGA
>CAYLUV010000320.1:0-1150 GCA_964386955.1 uncultured Lachnospiraceae bacterium | reverse complement strand
TCCAACATATTTGTTAATCGTTCCATCGCGGTCAAGAAAAACTGCTTTCTGTTTATTCTTTAGATTTTTTGCAGCAACTCTTCCGGCCTTAAAGTCTTCACACACACTATAATATCGTTCTGGTGTTCCCATATCTTTTACATACTCAGGGGAAGCATAGCAAAACATTTTTCCCGTACCTGCCAAAGGTTTTAAGATCTGACGGTCAAGATCAATTTTGACCGGTTTTCCCGAAAGATTATCAACCATTCCAATTCTTTCAGTATCCACATGAACCATGTCAAGTACAGCAGGCGAAATGACATGAAGCCCAGCATTCACACGGTTTTTATA
This sequence comes from uncultured Lachnospiraceae bacterium, assembly GCA_964386955.1. Taxonomy (GTDB): domain Bacteria; phylum Bacillota; class Clostridia; order Lachnospirales; family Lachnospiraceae; genus SIG292. The sequence goes on along the minus strand of CAYLUV010000320.1, from coordinate 817 downwards.
CCATTGTGGACGCTCATCTTCTTTCGACAACCACTGTTCCACAGAGCCGTTTTTATTTGCTATGATTAACCCGCTATCATATGGATGACTGTTAGGATGCGTAAAGAGCGTCACAAGTCCTCCCTTTTTCTTATGGAAATCCACGAAGCGATTAAAATCAATATCAAAGATAGCGTCTGCATTAAGTAGCAGGAAGTCACCCGTCAACTTATCTTTTAGACGAAACAAAGCGCCCGCATTACCGAGCGGTGTTTCCTCTATAAAATATTCGATGTTAACACCAAACGGCTGACCAGTAACCGGCGACACTTTGTTGCCATCACCAAAATAGTCCATGATCACATTAACTAAATGGGATACTGTGATTATGAGATCAGTAAACCCCTGTGATCTAAGGCTAGCAATCTCGTGCTCCAGAACCGGAATGCCATTTATTTTTATCATCGGTTTTGGTATATCGGACGCAATAGTGGAAATTCTCGTGCCCTTTCCTCCCGCCATAATCACTGTTTTCATAGTATCCCTCTTTCCATTATCTAAGCCCTATTTTTTCAAATAGCCTTCTTATTTTATGTCTAATCAAATAAGTTTTCCCATACCGAGTATATTGCTTTAATATAAATTCAAAGCCTTTTTTCTGATATAGATGCCAAAAATCATCATATTCATTTGGCTTTTCTGCCGGTCTGCTTAGTACAGAGTTATATGGTAATAACTGGTCAATGCTGCATGATTCTGTTATAAACCGATTTTTTACTTTATTCCACATTTCTCTTCCTTTATCTGTATTGATCCAAACCTGTGATACACCATACAG
>CAYLUV010000319.1:0-1156 GCA_964386955.1 uncultured Lachnospiraceae bacterium | reverse complement strand
TGACGGAACTCGCCGCGACGAGGCGCGTATCCGGGAAACGCGCCAGCGCGTCGAGAGCCTGTTCAAGGAATCGTGCACGTGGTTCAATGTTGGATCCCAATGCAACGAGAACCTGTTTCGCTTTCCGTGTGGATGGGCTATACGTCATAGCATACCTGCTTTCGTTCTTGTGCTGGAATAAAAAGGCGGCCGAGCCATACATAACTTTCGGATCTCGAAATCCCTGCACAGCAGCAGAATCTGGAGGATGAAAAACGCCACGTGCGTGATGATGGTGGCCATGCCCATTGTCAGCGGCGTTCCCGGAATGAGTGACACGATATACAGGCGGGGTTGAAATGGGCGACGAACCGAGGTTAGCGCGGATCGACAGAGAAGCAACAAGTGCCACGACAAACAAGATGAATGCGCCGCTAACATATCTTCTCGTCCCTTCTTCCCTGCTTCTGCTCGCCTGCTCCATAATCTAAAACCACTTAACTAAGTCTGCTGGAAAAATCAGCCGATATGATAACATATTCAAGAGTATGAATCAATGAGGCAGGGTACGCGGTTCGTTATACGTGGTTCGTTATAATAGTGGACACTCTTTTGAAACCCGTATCCGGCGCGCGGCCGGATGGCCGTGTGCCCCGTACTTCAAGGAGATGCTTCCGAAAGCCCTGCCCGATTGGGAGGTCGGCCTGACGTCATCCACCACGGTACCCAGTCATTTGAACAACGGGGGCAAAGAAAAACGGTGTTTCGGTGTTCGTTTTATTTGACTAATTGCACCAGGACAGGGCTTCAGCATGAAGATGGGGCGAGGATGATATAATGCCGGCATGGAAGAACTTTTACCTGATGGAATTGTGGATTCGAGGCAGGACTGGAAGGTTGAATGCCGCATTGCCTACAACCGTGTCAAGATGGCAACTGGCGGAGCAGAACCGCTGTCGCTCGGAAGGCGTAAATGTGTCTACGACGACGACTTCCGCAAGCAGATCCTTTTTTCATGCTGAAGCCCTGGCTCCAATTCAGTCTTTCGTTGACGTGAAACACCGGAGAATGATAAAATGGGATAAAATGGCGGGCATGGAACGGTGACTGAAAGTACCGTATGGTCTCAAGGACTTCAAAATCATCCGCGAGGAGGGCTACTACTACGTCGACAAGA
>CAYLUV010000318.1:0-1157 GCA_964386955.1 uncultured Lachnospiraceae bacterium | reverse complement strand
GTTTGAAGACCCATATTTTGCTGCGAATATGCAGGGCGCACAAAGCGCGGGAGTGAAAACCGGCGTATACATGTTCTCTCAGGCTATCACCGTGCAGGAGGCTATCGAAGAGGCAAACTTCGTGCTTGAACGCATCGGCAAATACGGTACTTCTCTGCCCATAGTATTCGACTGGGAAAAAATTGAGGATGAGGGTGCGAGAACGGCGAACATGACCATGTCCGGTCGCACGGACTGTGCCGTGGCGTTTTGCGAGACGATAAAGAACGCGGGCTATAGCCCCTGCGTATATTTTAACCGCAACCTCGGCTACTACGGATACGATCTCACGCGCCTGACGGACTATATGTTCTGGTTCTCTCTGCCCGAAAGCCCATTTCCGAACTTCTACTATGCCGCCGACATGTGGCAGTACAGCTTTACGGAGACTGTTCCCGGTATCGGCGTGGAAACGGATATGAACCTCTGGTTCATTCCAAAGGTAACGCCCTCTGCCGATACGGTGGAATAAGTTGAAGTATATATTTAGATATAAAAAGACAGCACCTCGGATGAGGTGCTGTTTGTATATGACCGTGTCAGACCTTCCAGCCTACGGCAAGCTCGCGTGAATTTACGAAGCGGCGGTATATACCGTCTTGACGGATAAGTCCGTCAGGTCTACCGCTTTGCATGATTTTGCTGTTGTCGATGACAAGAATAATGTCGGCATGGCGGACGGGTTTTAGGCGGTGTGCCGCCGCGCAGGGCTTCCTCTTGTCGGCGTTCATGGGTTTCGCCGTTCGTTCGCCTCTTTGGTCTATCACCTTGAGTGGTCGGAGCTTGCTACAATGCACGTCGGCGGATGGGCAGACTATCAAACAATGCGAGATATTTTCACAAAACTGTCAGAAAAAGATAAGCAAGCCGCAATAAAAAAGATGAGCAAATTCTACAAAAAATCCGTTAGTAAACCCGTTAGTAAAAATAGCGGTTAAAGTGCTTCATAAAGTGAAGTTTCAGCTCTCAAATGTGACGCTAGACAGCCACGCGAAAAAGCCAAAATGCATTGAAAACACAAGGAAATCCCGCAACTTCAACGGTCGCAGGATTTCCTAATGATTGGTGCCGGTGGTGGGACTCGAACCCACACGATGTCGCCATCGGCGGATTTTGAA
>CAYLUV010000317.1:0-1158 GCA_964386955.1 uncultured Lachnospiraceae bacterium | reverse complement strand
CGGTTAAATCCAACCTTAAACATACGCTGAATCATACCGATGGACGCTTTTTCCTTCGTCACAATAAACTTCGCTGCCTGCTGGAAAAGTTCGTCCCGGTCATCATTTACAGTGGCGGTACGGATGCTGGTTTCAATCTTAGAACTCACTTCCTTGGCAATCTCACCCTGGGTATTTCCCTCATTATTTGCCTTCAGGAATTCTACAATATCACTGACTTCCTTATCAGAAATAAAAGCACCCTGTACACGCACCGGCTTTTGCTGTCCATAAGGCGCATACAGCATATCACCATTTCCGAGAAGCTTCTCCGCCCCATTCATGTCAATGATTGTTCTGGAATCCACACCGGATGATACCGCAAAAGCAATTCTGGACGGCACATTTGCCTTGATCAGACCAGTAATAACATTGACAGACGGTCTCTGGGTTGCAATAACAAGGTGAATTCCCGCTGCTCTGGCAAGCTGGGAAAGTCTTACGATGGAGCCTTCTACCTCCCCTGGTGCAACCATCATCAAATCTGCAAGCTCATCCACGATAATAACAATCTGTGGTAGTTTTTTCAGCTTATCTGGCTCCACCTCACCAGTGGCAAGAACTTCCTCTACCTTCTTATTGTATCCTTCCAAATTGCGGACACCGTATTCTGCAAATTTGTTGTAACGGTCTGTCATCTCCATCACTGCCCAGTTCAGCGCACCTGCTGCCTTCTGCGGATCAGTTACAACCGGAATCAGTAAATGGGGAATACCATTGTATGTACTAAGCTCTACTACTTTCGGGTCAATCATAATAAACTTCACATCGTTTGGATCTGCCTTGTATAAAATGCTGGTAATCAAAGTATTGATAAAAACAGATTTACCGGAACCGGTTGCCCCGGCAATCAGCACATGGGGCATCTTTGCAATATTTCCGATAATAATGTTTCCCGCAATATCCTTACCCACTGCAATGGAAAGCCTGGAAGAAGCTTTTTTGAATTTATCATCCTCCAAAAGATCCCTAAGTTTCACCGTTTCGCTGTGTTTATTTGGCACCTCGATACCAATTGCCGCTTTTCCAGGAATCGGTGCTTCAATACGGATATCCGCCGCTGCCAGATTTAATTTAATATCATCTGCCAGACCAACAATCTTACTTACCTTCACACCC
>CAYLUV010000316.1:0-1161 GCA_964386955.1 uncultured Lachnospiraceae bacterium | reverse complement strand
AGATGTCCCGCACGGGGACGCGACGGAAAACGCGGGACGCGGGGTGGAGAAGGGGGGGCGTCCGAAGGCGCGAACAGCTCGACGGACGGCGAAAAAAGGTATTCGCGACGCGAAGCGGATCGATTCATCTGGAAAAGCGTTGCGCGTGGCGGAGAAGAGGAAGGAAAAGCCTACGTTCTCGTTGGAAGAGGAGGAGGAAGCGGCCCTCAACGCGGAACAACGCGCACTCATTCAGGCGATTCGCAAGGCGTTGGAGGACGACGACAAGAAGACGGTGTTGGCACTCGTTCGGAAACTGCAGAGCGCGAACGAGTGGCCGGATGGGATTCCGTTGCCGATTCGTCGGGCGGCGTTGGAGGCGGCGGCGTGGTTTGGCATGGCCGCCCTGCCCGAAATCGCGGGTTTCCTGGGGGATGGGAACGAAGAGGTGCTGGCGGATGCTATCGAGGCCTATGAGGGCACGATTTTCGAAGCAAACGGTGACCGCGAACTGGCGACGATCGTATTGGCCGCCGCGCAGGCGATCAACGATTCGGAGGCGATGGATTCCATCTTGATGAATCTGAGCGATATGCGCCCGTCGGTTGCCGTGGAGACGATCAAGCAGATTTGGGCGACGGGGACGGCTGGCGCGAAGGCGGCGTTGGTCGAGGTGATCGAGTTTCTGACAGGAGAAGAGGGCATTACGACGCCGGAACAGTTGGACGCTTGGTATAACGATCCGTCGGGCGACAATCGCGACGACGAGGACGCCGAGGAATTTTACGGCCCGTCGAAGGATTGACTGACTTGTTGTGGCGGGTTTCCCGCGCGGGGAACTTTTGTGGTAGAATACATCCATCCATGAAAGGAGACTGCGTTGTATGAAGATTGCTAGATTGAGTTTGATGGGCCTCGTGTGTGCGACGGCTCTGTTGGGTACATCTGAAGCGTTTGCGAATCCGCCGCCGCCCCCGCCGCCGCCGGGCGTCGCGTTGCCGCCGGGCTACAACTGGTGTCCGCGTTGTGGCGGACACGGCCGCGTGGCGAGTGGCTTTCTAGGCTGGAAGTCGAAGAAATGCCCTGACTGCCGTGGCACGGGCATGATGGCGCCGCCGATGGCCGTGCCGCCGCCGCATCCGGGCGGGCCGCGTCCCGACGCGCATCGTCCTGCGCCGCCGC
>CAYLUV010000315.1:0-1169 GCA_964386955.1 uncultured Lachnospiraceae bacterium | reverse complement strand
TCTTAAGTGCTTCGATCGCAGAACCACCTCTACCGATAACCACACCTGGTTTTGCAGTATGGATGATTAATTTAAGTCTGTCGGAAGCTCTTTCGATTTCGATTTTAGAAATTCCAGCACTGTATAATCTATTTTTAACAAATGTTCTGATTTTGTTATCTTCTACTAAGTTGTCTGCGAAATCTGCTTCCGCATACCATCTGGAGTCCCAATCTTTGATAACTCCAACTCTTAAGCCATGAGGATTAACCTTCTGTCCCATTATTGCCCTCCTTATCTTTCATCAACCACTACAGTGATGTGGCTCATTCTCTTTTCGATTCTATAAGCTCTACCCTGTGCTCTTGGCTGAATTCTCTTCATTGTAGGTCCTTTGTTTGCGTAGCACTCAGCAACGTAAAGGTTTTCTCTCTTCATACCGTTGTTGTTTTCTGCGTTAGCAATTGCGGATTCTAATAATTTCTTGATTAAGCTAGAAGCATATCTTGGGTTGTATGTGAGGATACCGAGTGCTGTTTCAACATCTTTTCCTCTAATGGCATCTAATACAAAACAAGCTTTTGTTACAGACACTCTTGCGTAAGATAATTTCGCAGATGGTCTTTTTGCTGCATTGGATGCTGCATTTCTTTCTCTTTTAATTTGGGATCTATGTCCTCTTGCCATGGATAAAACCCTCCTTTCAACATTAGTTATAATTAACGAACTCTAGATTTCTTTTCGTCTTTTCCATGTCCTCTGTAAGTTCTTGTTGCTACGAACTCACCCAGTTTGTGTCCTACCATGTCCTCTGTAACATATACAGGTACATGTTTTCTTCCATCGTGAAGTGCAAATGTGTGACCTACGAAAGAAGGGAAGATTGTAGAACGACGAGACCATGTTTTAATAACGGATTTTTCGCCGGACTGATTCATTGCATCTACTTTCTTAAGTAAGTGAGCATCTGCGAATGGTCCTTTTTTAAGTGAACGTGCCATTTCTTTTACCTCCTATTATTTGAAACTCTTACCGTCTCTTCTTCTTACGATGAGTTTGTTAGAGTGTTTGTTTTTCTTTCTTGTCTTCAAGCCAAGAGCTGGTTTACCCCAAGGAGTACATGGACCTGGACGTCCGATACCAGTCTTACCTTCACCACCACCGTGTGGATGGTCATTAGGGTTCATAAC
>CAYLUV010000314.1:0-1173 GCA_964386955.1 uncultured Lachnospiraceae bacterium | reverse complement strand
GCAACAAAGTACACCTTTCCGCAAAACCCGCATGTTACTACATGTTACTAAAACATAGACTTCTCGTAAATTTTTGCCCTATAGCAGAAAGTCGACAACGGCATTGAACACAGCTCCGCCGCTTTTGTCGCCGTGATATCGCCGGATCTCCAGCTTTCATATACGGTATGAAAGTTTCCCGGCAGGGGGCGCGGCGGTCTGCCGAAGCGAACCCCTCTCTGCTTTGCCGCCGCAATTCCCTCCGCTTGGCGTTGGCGTATATTACTGCGTTCGTTCTCCGCCACAAAGGACAGCACCTGCAACACTATATCCGACAAAAACGTTCCCATCAGGTCTTTTCCGCGGCGAGTATCCAGCAACGGCATGTCCAGCACCACTATATCCACACGCTTTTCCTTTGTCAGTAGCCGCCACTGGTTTTGTATATCCTCATAGTTTCTGCCCAAGCGGTCAATGCTCTTTACATAGACAATATCCCCCTCCCTCAGGCGTTTCACCAGCTTCTTATACATCGCCCTTTCAAAGTCCTTTCCGGACTGCTTATCCGTGAATATGTTTTTCTCCGAAACACCCACTTCTTTCAGGGCGATTATTTGCCTGTCCTCGTTTTGTTCTCTCGTGCTTACTCTCACATAGCCGTATATCATTTTCCGCTCCTCACAACACACATATCATATAATAATCAGACGCTCGGCAAATGTTATGCCGAGCGTCTTTTATTGACGATTATTCCGTCTTATTTGCCTTAACGACCTCAATCGCAAGGGTTTTGAGCGCGCTCAAGCCCGACATTGCCGCGGCAATGAGTGCGGCTGTCCATGCCGCGCGGTCAAGACCAAGCTCGCTTGCCGCCGGGAGTGCGACTAGGAAGCCCTCCAAAAACGTCCACGCCGCGCGTTCGATGATGTTTTTCCAATCCATTCTTCATTTCTCCTTATTATTATATGAATCTATGTTCTTTCCCCCGAAAAACGTGCTAGATCAGCCGCTCCAAATCATCTATACGGTGATTTGCGACCTTTATCTGCTCACTGGTGAGTGCGGCACGCTTTTCAAGCTCGTATGTACGCTCGATGACCGTATTGTGCCTGTCCACCTTCTTTTCCAACGCCTCCAAGCGGTACGCGATGACCGCGCTTGACCGCCTATTGGCAAGATAAGCACCTGTCAGTG
>CAYLUV010000313.1:0-1174 GCA_964386955.1 uncultured Lachnospiraceae bacterium | reverse complement strand
ACTATGGAGCAAGAGCACATTCTCTTGCATTAAAGAAAATCGTGGAGTCTCTTGGATATGAATGTGAATTTATCAATTTCACATCGTGTAATAATTGGAAGGTTGAACTTCATACCTGTTGTATGGCGGGAAATTTAAAAAGACACCCAATTATACTTATGAAAGGCATTTGTAAATGGGTAAAATTCAATAAACAGTTGTCAGTATATCCAAGATCAAAGAAAGTCTTGACGGCAAAAGAAATAGAAATGTTAGGATATGACGCCATTATTATCGGGAGTGATGAAATTCTCAATTTGAATCACGACCTTGCAAATAAGCTCTATTATGGTGTGGGATTCTGCAAGGAATTCCCTATGATGATGTATGCTACAAGTGCGGGAACCATTTCTCCAGACACGATATTAGACGATGAACTTCAAGAAGGGTTGCGTAATATCCGTTTTTTATCCGTAAGGGACAATACGTCCCAGATGCTCCTTCAGAATAATTCAGGCAAAGATGTGAAGATTGTTCTTGATCCAACATTATTGTATGAGTTCGAAAAAGTGAAAAAGCGACTATATGATGAAGATTATTTATTGATCTATTCCTTTGGATCGCTAACAAAGGAAAGGAACCGAATTGTTGAGTTCGCAAAATCAGAGAGATTAAAGGTTGTTTGTGTGGGACGAAAATGCGACTGGGCGGATAAATCGTTTCAGGTCTCTGATTTGGATGAATGGTTATCATTGTATGAGCATGCATCCTATGTCGTTACTGATTCGTATCATGGGCTGATTTTTGCCATAAAGTACCACAAAGATTTTGTTCTGGTAGCGCGTGGGGACAAGACGAACAAAGTTGATGGGCTGCGTAATGTATTGAAAATTACAAGAGGTAGTCTGAAGCCAGAGGAAAAGATTGAAGACTATCTTTCAGTACCAGTTGACTATCCCTCGGTGGATGAAGCAATTAAAAAAGAAAGAACAAATTCTTTGGGCTACCTTAAAAACGGATTGGAGATAGTTACCAGGGAGACATAACCATGAAAATATTTATATTGATACCAGTTGTAATATGTTATTTAATCGTTTTGCTGTATCTATGTGCGTTTTTGATATGTGCGGTTATCTGCAAACGGGAGAAAAATCATGCTGTTAAGGTTATCCAGAGACCTGTGGAGGATATAGAG
>CAYLUV010000312.1:0-1180 GCA_964386955.1 uncultured Lachnospiraceae bacterium | reverse complement strand
CCCGACCTCGTCCTCGACGGCGGCATGCCGCGCAAGATCCGCACGCGCCTTGGCGTCGTCGATCTGCCGCGGATAACGCGCGTGAAGTGCAAGCATTGCGACAGGACCTTCGTGCCGCTGGCGCTCATGTGCGGGCTGGAGAAACACCAGACGATGTCCAACGAGCTCGCGAAGCTTGTCCTTGAACAGTGCGCGCGGGAAAGCTACCGCGTGGCGACCGGCAACATCCACGAGATGACGGCCGCGAAGGAGTGCCATTCGACGTTCCGCCGCTGGGTGCTGAAGACCGACGCCGACGAGATCCGCGTGCCAGAGGGGACGATGGGGAGCGTGCCAGGCGTTCTCTATGCGGACGGGACGAAATGCAAGGGCATCGGCGCGGACGGCCATGCCTGCAAGGGCGACGTGAAGGTCCTGCTCGGCGTAAGGAACGAAGGCACGGCGTTCCCGATCGGCACGTGGACAGGACACGAGACATGGCAGGCCATTTCCGGCCAGCTGGCCAAGCGGCAGGTCAAGTTCCCCGACGGCACCATCCTCGTGTGCGACGGCGAGATCGGCCTGGCCGAATCATTGTCGAAGCTGGCCGGCGACGAGCGGCGCTGCCAATGGCATGTGCATCGAGATCTATATCACGCGATGCGCATGAATGGCGGCAAGATCAAGGACGTGCGGCCAATGCGGGAAAGGCTCAGGGGCATCATGGCCATTGAGCTTCCGAAGGAATCGTTCGCTCAGGTGCCTGAAGACCAGAAGGCCTCCATCAAGGCAAAGATGGAGCAGGCGGAGAAGGATCTTGACGTCCTGATAGGCGAGATCAGGAGCAAGGGCTACGCCGTGGCCGTAGACTATCTCGAACGCGCCAGGCACGCCATGTTCGGCTACGTGCGAAGGTGGCTCGCGCCGGGCCTCGTGTGCCCGAGGGCATCGTCGTTCATCGAGCGGACGATGAGAGCGATCGGCAGGCGCATCAAGAAGCTTGGCTACAACTGGAAGGACGAAGGCGTGGGCAAGATCGCCCGCATCGTCCTGAAGCTGTTCTCCGCCGAAGGCGAATGGGAGGAATATTGGCGCAAGCGCATGGACCTGAACCAGTCCGTGATGCTCAACTTCAAGGTCATGGAGGTGCGATAGTGGCAGCGAAACACCAGACCCTCATCCCAGACTTTGCCACATTATC
>CAYLUV010000311.1:0-1181 GCA_964386955.1 uncultured Lachnospiraceae bacterium | reverse complement strand
CCCGGAAAGATCCCGGCCTTGAGTGACAGTGATTTTGTAGGAAACACCATTTTTGCCGTCAATTTTTCTGATATTTGCCATTATGGTTCCTCACTCTCATATTCGTTCCAATGGTCTAGCATTCTCTTGTTTGCTTCTTCTCTATGCTGTTTTTGCCTTGCGTCTAATTCTTCTATGAGTCGTAAAGAAGCCACCCTTTGCTTTTCCTGCTGTGCATTCAAAAACTCAAGCTTTTTCTTCATATCAACATTAGCCAATACGAGATTTTCTGAATTATTCGGTAAAAGGAATAGAAAGTTGGGACGTTTCCGCTACGGTCACACCGTCCCACAAGTTCTAGTCTGGAATGGGGAGGCGGGATATTTTGAACGCAAAAAGTAAAATGCTGCACAAATGGTTGAAGGCACAGGGCGTGGTTATTTGCAATGACCCGGAGGCAGCGGAATTGTTTTTGACCTACACAATTCCGGTTGCGTCTACCTTCCCGGAAATCGTCGATAAGCTGTCAGCCGTCTACACCTACCGCATGAACGAGCAGGGGACAGCGGATCTTCGGAGCAACGACGGTATATCGTGGCATTATGAGTCAGAACTAGGCATGTTGTACGGTATCGGTCTAAGCGTGGAAGCCCTGAACAGCGGGCGGGATTATGCCGCCTTTGTGTTCCTCCACGAGCTTTGCCACATTGCCACATCAACCGATCATTCCATTTCTTTCCATGATACGTTGGGAAAAATGATTGACCGCTACGCAAAGGAAGAAGGGCATATTCTGGTAAATGACATGTTTGATGTCCCGTATAACGAGGATTGAATAAACCGCTCAGAAGCCCACAGACGGCCTCTGAGCGGTTTTTGTCCCGAGAATGGAATTTCTCCCTGTTACCATAGGCGTTCCCGCCACACCGTTGCAGTCGGATAATAGCGCAATTGGCCGGGTGCTCTTTACTTTGTCACTAGAAAACCGGGTAGCAGATCCGCCACCCCACTTTGTTGCGCTCCTGTTCAATGCTTCCATGGACTGTCCTTGGACGTTCCATTGGACTGTCCATAAATTTTTACTGGACAATCCATCGGACTGTCCAGAAAAAACATTACGGATGTGTCCACGGACGCACAATTTCAATAAAAAGACAGCGAACCATTCCGGCGGTTCGCTGTCTTTTGTGCTTTTATCAGGA
>CAYLUV010000310.1:0-1183 GCA_964386955.1 uncultured Lachnospiraceae bacterium | reverse complement strand
AACAGGCTGATTGCAGACAATGTGCCGACAAAACGACCGGGTGCAAAATGGGCAAACACTACCATCAAAAACATTCTCACCAATGAGAAGTACTGCGGTGATTGCCTTTTTCAAAAATATTTTATCTCCGATCCAATCCAGCATACATCTTCCCGTAATCGTGGCCAGTTACCACAATATTATATAGAGGATGTTTTGCCGGCCATCATCCCCAGAGAGGAATGGCAAGCAGTTCAGGAGTTGAGAAAAAGGCACGCCGGGAGCGGGTTGAAACAGAGTGAGGAGTACCCCTTTACCAATATGCTTGTTTGCCCATATTGCGGTAAAAAGTATGGAAACTATACCAGTGCGAGTCACAACCGTGAACTGCTTAATTGGTATCGGTGCAAAAGCCGACATGACCATACTGCAGTTGAGATTCCCGGAATGATGTACATACCACCATCTCGTTATAGAGTGGATGATCCCTCTCCGGCGATGGTGGTCTATCGAGAGAAGTATAACCACCCAACACCACCACGGCAAATGATCTGCTCCGATATTCGCATTCCTTTTTCATATCCGCAGAAGGTCTTTGTACGAGCTTGGAATCAACTGGTCAGTAAGAAAACACGGTATCAGCCAATCCTACAAAGAACAGCCGAAACCACGGACAACGCACTTACCAGGCTCAGAGCCAAAGAGATGATAACTTTATTGGACACCACAGGTAGACTGGATAGCTTTGACTACACGCTGATGCTTCGTACCCTTGACTTCATTGAGGTACACTCTGAAGAAAAAATGACTGTAGTTTTCCAGTCTGGCATCCGCATCAGCGTCAAATAAAATTGGGCTACACTTTTGATTTTTGACTCTTTTGAGGGGTCGATTTCAAAAAGTGTAGCCCAGTTTTTTGCCATTATTTTTGCGTACATAATGCTGTCCTTGAAAATCTCCAAAGACAATTTTATGGCGATTTTTGAGCTTTTTTGTTTTACTTACGACAGTTGCACAGACGGTGAAAAAGTTCTTGAAAGTCGCATAAAATCGGCGTTTTGGGGGCTTTGAACCCCCTCAACCAATCTGAACCCCCATATGAACCCCCTTGCATAAATCGTGTTGTTGTATCAAGGGTATCGTTGCAAGGCAGAAATCCTACACGGTGGACTTCCTAACAAAAAAGAAAAAGGTCAATGAGGGC
>CAYLUV010000309.1:0-1184 GCA_964386955.1 uncultured Lachnospiraceae bacterium | reverse complement strand
GAGGATATGTCCTTGGGCGAGATCGCCCGGGAGGCAGGCATCAGCCGACAAGGCGTGCATGATCTGCTGACCCGCGCCGCCCACCGCATGTTCGAGATGGAAGAGAAGCTGGGCGTGGCTCAGCGCTTTCAGCGCATGGAGGACGGGCTGATGGAATGCCGTGAGGCGCTGCGCGAAAAGCGGTATGCGGACGCTGAAAACACGCTGGATGCGCTCATCCGGCTGGATCAGGAGGAAAGCAATGGCCTTTGAAGGCTTGAGTGAAAAACTGCAGGGCGCGCTGCGCAAGATGACCGGCAAGGGCAAACTGACCGAGCAGACCGTGAAGGAAGGCATGCGCGAGGTGCGCATGGCGCTGCTGGAAGCCGACGTCAACTACGCTGTCGCCAAGGATTTTATCAAGAAGGTGACCGAGAAGTGCGTTGGTCAGGAAGTGCTCGCTTCCCTGACGCCCGGACAGCAGGTCATCAAGATCGTCAATGAGGAAATGACCCAGCTGATGGGCGGCACCAATGCCCGCCTGACCTGGTCCTCTTCGCCCCTGACGGTGTACATGCTCTGCGGTCTGCAGGGCGCTGGTAAGACCACCATGGCGGCCAAACTGGCCGGTTACCTCACCAAGCAGGGCAAGAAGCCCATGCTGGCTGCCTGCGACATCTACCGTCCCGCTGCCATCAAGCAGCTGCAGGTAGTGGGCGAGCAGGTGAAGGTGCCCGTCTTCGAGAAGGGCACGCAGGATCCCGTCAAGACTGCGAAGGAAGCCGTCGAGTACGCCCGGTACTATCAGCGCGATGTGCTGATCATCGATACCGCAGGCCGCCTGCATATCGATACCGAGTTGATGGACGAACTGGAGCGCATCAAGAACGAGGTCAAGCCCCAGGAGATCCTCCTGGTGGTGGACGCCATGACCGGTCAGGACGCGGTGAACGTTGCCAAGGCGTTCAATGAGAAGCTGTCCGTGGACGGCGTGATCCTCACCAAGCTGGACGGCGACACCCGCGGCGGTGCGGCACTGTCCGTGCGTGCGGTGACGGGCAAGCCCATCAAGTTCAGCGGCATCGGCGAGAAACTCACCGACATCGAGCCCTTCCACCCCGACCGCATGGCGAGCCGTATCCTGGGCATGGGCGACGTGCTCACCCTCATCGACAAGGCGACCGAAGCCTTCGATGAGCACGACC
>CAYLUV010000308.1:0-1188 GCA_964386955.1 uncultured Lachnospiraceae bacterium | reverse complement strand
AGCGAATACCACCAGAAGTCGCCGAGACGGGCATGAAGACGCTTGAACATATAGGGCTAAATTATACCAAATTTCAGGCCCTCCTCCACGACAACGGCAAGGAGTACGTGGACAACGCGATCGCCGAATGGCGCGGCGAACCCCTGAAATCTCCCGCCGGCCCGGCCTTGGCGCCACACGGCGCCACCCCTTCGGGGACGGCGGGGGACGGCATCACGCGCCAGACATCCGCCCCATCAAGAAAGTGCCCGGCATTTGACGAACATGACGAAGACATCAACCATCAAAGATTGTCCGTTCTATTTGCGAACTGGGACACAGCTGCGTACGAAAATGCTATACTGTCACATTTCCGTGCGTGACCTGGCGACGCATACAGGCGGTTTCGACAACGCGAAGCCCTACATTTTGTTGGATCCAACCGCGTTTGACCGTGCGCTTTACGCGAAACGTCCTGTGCGGCCGCGTGGCGAGAAGTTTGAGTACGCCTGCTGCTCGAACTACATCTATCTCGGACGGATCGTCGAGCGCGTGACGGGGAAGGATCTCGAATCGGCGGCGCGGGAGCTTCTGTGGCGTCCGCTTGGCATGAAAGACACGTGCTGAAATCGTCGGCAATCCGTGTGCGGTGGAGACGTTCACGAACGGGCGTCTGCCGGCGGGTACGCACGGCGACGAGTCGGCGCGTGTGTATCCGTGGGCGCAGGGGAACGGCTCGGCGTTCTCGACGGCGGGCGACATGCTGACGTTCGTCGGCGATTTGCTTGCGCGGCGGACGTTTCCAAAGGCGTATTACGATTTGCTGTTCGGCGTGTCGTATGGGCAGGAAGGCAAGGCCCGCAGTTTCGGTTGGGATCGCGGACTTGAGAATCCGCCTCCGGAAGGCTGGAGCGCGGCGACGATTGCGCATGGGGGCTACACGGGCAACACAATCGCCGTCGATCCCGTGAACGGTTTTGCGGGTGTCGTGTTGACCAACCGGACGGGCGACCGCCTCAAAGCGTATGCGGGGCATCGACGTCTGCTCGCCTTGATGTCCAGGGCGTAGTCGCGGGCAGATGGCGTGGTCTATGGACGTCCGCCGCTGGATTTTCAGAATGATGAGCAAAGTGTTGTCCGCAAAGTGAACACGACCATGTGCGGAAATGGTATACTGCCACTGTTGAAGATCAGTTAGACGAAAGGATG
>CAYLUV010000307.1:0-1192 GCA_964386955.1 uncultured Lachnospiraceae bacterium | reverse complement strand
TCGGTGAACAGCGCGTTCTTCTGGCGCTTCTCGGTCACGGAGATGCCCGAGGCGCCCAGGTCGTATTTGCCGGCCTGCACACCGGGCAGCACGGACTCAAAGTCCATCTGCTCGATGGCCAGCTCCACGTTCAGCTGCTCGCAGATCAGCTTCAGCAGGTCGATTTCGATACCCACCACTTCGCCCTCCTCCAGCGATTCAAAGGGCGGGAAGTCCGGGCTGGTGGCGACCACCAGCTTGCCGGCGGACTGCACGTCCTCCAGTGTGGCGGCAAGGGCGGAGACGGAGCACAGAGAGAGAACCAGGGCCAGGCACAGTGCAACGAGCTTTTTCATGGGGATACCTTCCTTTCAAACTAATGAGTGGATTATGTGACGATTTTCGCTGAAGTTTCAGCGAGTTGTGTGTGACGACGGTAGTTTACTTAGAACTCAGATGCTGCTCGACGAAGGCGATCTGCGCGGCCACCGATTCGGGGCCGGGGCCGCCCAGTGAGGTGCGCTTTTTGACGCAGGTCTCAAGGGAGATGGCCTCGTAGACGTCCTCCTCAAAGAGCGGGGAGAACTGTTTGAGCGTCTCGAGGGGCAATTGGTCGAGCGACTGGCCCGCCTCAAGCGCCTTGGCGACCGCCTGCCCCACCAGCTTGTAGGCGGTGCGGAAGGGGAGGCCCTTTTTGGTCAGGTAATCGGCCAGGTCGGTGGCGTTCAGGAAGCCCTTCTGCGCCGCCGCGTACATCTTATCGGGATGCGGCTTCATCGTGCGCACCATCGGGGCGAACACGCCCAGGCACTGCTTCACCGTGTCCACGGCGTCGAAGACAGCCTCCTTGTCCTCCTGCATGTCCTTGTTGTAGGCCAGCGGCAGGCCCTTGAGGGTGGTCAGCAGTGCCATCAGGTCGCCGTAGACCCGCCCGGTCTTGCCGCGCGCCAGCTCGGCCATGTCGGAGTTCTTCTTCTGCGGCATGATGCTGGAGCCGGTGGTGTAGCTGTCGTCCAGCTCGACGAACTGGAACTCCCAGCTCGACCAGAGGATGATCTCCTCGGCCAGGCGGGACAGGTGCATCATCAGTATCGAGCAGGCGGAGAGCAGCTCCAGGCAGAAGTCCCGGTCGGCCACTCCATCCAGGCTGTTGAGCGTAACGCCGTCCATGCCCAGCTCCTGTGCGACCGATTCCCGGTCGGTGGGGTAGGTG
>CAYLUV010000306.1:0-1208 GCA_964386955.1 uncultured Lachnospiraceae bacterium | reverse complement strand
AGCAGATGGTCATGGATGACCAGGCTCTGTTCATGCCCAACGGCACCTGGATCGTTGGCGAAATGGCTGACTACCAGGCTACCCTGGACGCTGAGAAGTTCGGCTGGGGCATGACCGCTCTGCCCGCTGTCACCGCTGACGGCGCAGGCTATTCCTACTGCTGGTTCGAGCAGGCTTGGATCCCCGCTGGTGCTGAGCACATCGCTGAGGCTGAGCAGTTCGTCGCTTTCCTGTACTCCGACAAGGCTGCTGAGATCTTCGCTACCACCGGTGCTATCCAGCCCATCGACGGCGTTGCTTCCATGCTGGAAGGCGACAACGTGATGTTCTACTCCATCTACGACAACGGTGCTAAGGCTGCTATGGGTGGTTTCGCTGCTTACTCCGAGATCCCCGGCATCGACAACACCTCCGTGTTCTTCGAGCCCATCAACTCTCTGGTTGCCGGCACCATCACCATTGATGAGTACAAGGCCAACGTCATTTCTGCTACCGAGCAGATGCGAGCTAACCTGATCGGCTAATTCCCGCTTGTCTGGCTGAAACACGACCACAATGGGTGGCAGTGACTTCTGTCACTGCCACCCATTTCCTGTGAAAAGGTGTTTTCCCTTGGACGGTCTCAGCCTGTGCAATGGAAAACACCTTTTATAAATAATAAGGAGATGGTTTATTTATGAAAAGCAACGCAAAACGTACCGGCTTTCTGCTGACGTGCGTGCTGCCGGCGGTGGTTCTGTTCACGATCTTTATGATCGTACCCACTGCGAACGTGTTCCGGCTGTCGCTGTATCAGCGCGGTACGTTTAACGCCCAGGAGACCTTCATCGGGCTGAAGAATTTCCAGATGCTGCTGAAGGATGCCACATTCATTCGCTCCATGCAGAATATGCTGCTGCTGATCGTGATGGTCACCGTGTTCACCATGGCCACCGCACTGATCTTCGCCGGCATTCTGACCCGGGAAAAGCTGAAGGGCCAGGATTTCTTCCGTGTGGTCTTCTACATCCCCAATATTTTGTCCGTTGTCGTCATTTCCGGCATTTTCTCCGCCATTTACGACGTGGACAAGGGTCTGCTCAACAGCATTCTGAACCTGTTCGGCAAAGAGGGCATCATGTGGAAGGGTGAGAGATACGTCATCACCAGTATCGTCATTGCCATGGTCTGGCAGGCCATCGGCTACTACATGGTCATGTATATGTCCT
>CAYLUV010000305.1:0-1209 GCA_964386955.1 uncultured Lachnospiraceae bacterium | reverse complement strand
TTCCAGGCGGTCCGCCAGCTGCTGCTCCAAAGCCGGGATCAGCTCCCGGCATTGACTCTCCGGCACCAGGAACGCCCGGTCACTGTCATAGGCCACGGTGCTCTCCCAGTCCGTGCCGTTGGAAAGGTACAGGGCCGTCCCGTCCGTCACGACATAGGAGAACAGCCGCTCCGTGATCTCGCCCATCTGCCGCATCCGCCAAAGGAAGTGGCTGTTCTCATAGATCACGTCAACGACCATGACGGCCCCCTCGCCGTAATCCTGCACGGTCCGTAGCTGGCAGGGGATACCCATCCGGGTCTTTTCCAGAAAGACGCCCACCTGTTCCAGATTGGATGCACCGTTTCCGTCAAATATCACGCTGTTGTCCGCCGTCTCCGTCCAGTCCTCCAGGGAGCCAAAGCCATAGGGCCGGTCCGCCGAAATAGCCGCGTTCTGCGTCAAACGGAACTCCCCGGCGCAGGTCTGACCCTCCACGGTCTTGACAATACGGTAGGTCCCGCCGCCGGAGAAATCCCAATCAAAGGAGTCCAGCCAGCAGCTCAGGGCCACGGTCCCGCCGTCCGCCACGAACAGCAGCTCCGTGGTCCAGCCCACGTCCTCCCGGAAGGGCACCTGATACCAGCTTCCGTTCTCCCCCAGCGTTTCCAGCGCGTAGACCACGCCGGTTTCGATCTCGCCATCGGTGCGGTTTTCCAGCGTGAACCAGATGGTCTCCACGGAGGGGTCATATTCCTCCCACTCCGGTTGCAGCAGCAGGTCGGCGGACAGCTCCGCCACATCACTTTCCGGCACGCTCATCTCCCCCGCCGGGGGACCCTGTTTCCCGCCGCAGCCGGTCAGCAACAGGGCTGAGAGCAGCAGGGCCGATCCGATTCGCTTCATGCGCTCGTCCTCCTTTTCACTGTTTACCGGGTTAGACGCACGGCTTGGGAAAAAGTTCCCAAGCCGAATCGGCATCTTCCCTCAGTCGTTGTGGTGCTCAGCGTAGAACGCATCGTACTCCCGCAGCTGCTCCACCAGCAGGGCCGGGGTGTCCAGCCCGAAGGGGCAGCGGCTCTTGCAGGCGTCGCAATGGACACACTCCTCGATCTTATGCATTTTCGCGTACCACTCGTCGGTCATGTAGGGCCGGTAGGGGGAGCGGCGCAGCAGCGCCCACATCCGGGCGGCCTGTGGAATGTCGATCCCGGCGGCACAGGGCAGGCA
>CAYLUV010000304.1:0-1211 GCA_964386955.1 uncultured Lachnospiraceae bacterium | reverse complement strand
TAGAAGAGGAAGCTCTTCTGAAAAAACAGCGAGAATTGTCCACAGTCTCCGAGGAGAATTTAAATTAAAAGGACATTCTCGCAGTAGTTGGTCTTCCAAAGGCAACATATATGTATTGGCAAAAAAGCTGTGATAGAAAAAATCCAAACAAGGAACTAGAAGATAAGATTCTTGAAATACATATTGATAACAAAGATTTTGGTTATCGCCGAATGCATGGCATGCTTCGTAAACAAGGATATATTGTAAATAAAAAACGAGTGTAACGAATCATGCAAAAACTAGGGTTACAAGTAACTTCGTTCACTCGAAAAAGTCGCAAATATAGTTCCTATAAAGGTAAGGTTGGTAGAGTTGCTTCAAACCGAATACATAGACGCTTTCATACCCATATCCTACACCAAAAAATTACAACTGATACAACTGAATTTAAGTATTATGAGGTTGACAAAAAAGGCCGAATGGTTATTAAGAAACTTTATCTTGATCCATTTATGGATATGTGTAACGGAGAAATATTAAGCTATAGTATATAGAAACAACCGTTTGCTGTTGGTATAATGACAGCATTGGAAGAAGCTATTAACATCACTTCAGATTGTCCATACAGACGTACGTTTCATTCAGACAGAGGATGGGCATATCAAATGAAGGCTTACACTTATAAACTTAAAGAACACCGTATATTCCAAAGTATGTCCCGCAAGGGGAAGTGCTATGATAATTCTGTTATAGAAAACTTTTTTGGAATATTAAAACAAGAAATGTACTATGGAGTTGTATACTATAGCTATGAAGAATTAAAAGAAACAATAGAAAAATACATCCTGTATTATAACGAACATAGAATTAAACAGAAGCTAGGATGGATGAGTCCTGTCGAATACAGGATTAGCCTTTTGGCTGCATAAAAAATGCATAACAGATGCAAAATCTGTTACGCATTAAAAGTCTAATTTTTGGGGGTCACCTTACTATACGGGTGGTAGGGACTGCTTATAGTACAAATCATCTTCCGACTCTATAACAGAGGTGTCCAGCCACTACTAAAGAAAGGAAGATGATTTATGGAAAATAAAGTAAATAGTTTATCACACACAAAATGGATGTGTAAGTATCATATTGTGTTTACTCCAAAGTATAGACGAAAAATAATTTATAATCAATACAAAGAAAGTATCAGAGATATTTTGAAACAATTATGTGCATAT
>CAYLUV010000303.1:0-1215 GCA_964386955.1 uncultured Lachnospiraceae bacterium | reverse complement strand
CAAGACGAACACCCTTTCCGAGGTGACATGGGTGTCGGCGTCGAACTGCACGATGGGGTTGTCCAGTGATTTGAACTTTTATTGCGAAGAAACATCGCGCCTCGTGTTGAACGTGAATTTGACTCGAGGGGGGGATGGGAACAGGGGAATGACGAAGTGGGGGAGGGGCGATCTCGTGTTCGATTTGAAATCGCCATTGGATTCTTGGCTGACGATTCTAAACGGCCATGTGGAAATCGCGGAAACGAGCGCGGACGTGAACCTGCGGGTGGGGCTCTGTGACGACCGTAGTGGGAAGAATTATGACAGGCCTGTCCTATCGTTCGCGAACCGGCGGGCGAAGCAAATATTGGGCGGCCTTCGTTTCTCGGCGGGTCATGATGCCGGATATGCGAGCAACGGTCGTATCGACCTCCATGGCACGACCGTGACAGTGGACGGGTTGCGTGAATCGTCGGAGGCTGAGGAATTGCCAGTTCCTGTTTTTGCCGACGGCGGGCGGCTCGTCTTCGCCGACGAGCGGACGCGGTTGCTGTACGGGCTTCCGATTGGCGGAACGCTGGAGACCGGACGCGCGGACGCGCTCGTCTCCAACACGCTCACCGTTGTCCGCTGGACGTTCGACGATCCGGCTCATCCGATGGCTGACCTTGTTGGCTACGGCGAACGCCTCTTGGCGCCGAAGGGTGTCCCGGAAGTCGTGGAGGACCCCGAACGCGGTCATGTTCTCAAATTCGTCGATGGGCAGTACTTCAAGGGTCCCAACGCACGGGCGGGATTCGATCCGCTTTTCGCGGGCAACGCCACGAACCGTCCGTACACCGTCGCGTTCTGGATCAAGCCTGATACCTCCTGTGACCCATTGGCCAAGATTTTCTTCTGGGGAACGAACACGGACGGCGAAGCTGCCGCGCTGCGTCTCAACGTCGGCAACAGCAAGACGGAGACGCTGATGTTTGCGACGTGGGGGGACAATAGGACGATTACCACGCCGACGAGTCCGATGAATGCCTGGCACCATGTCGTTGTCACCTACGACGGCGATGTGCGCGTTGTGGTCTATTACGACGGTACGCCTGTGATGGACGCGAAAATGCAACCTGCCTATGCCGATCCAAACCAGAACTTCTACATCGGCGCCATTCATGGCGGATGGGTGAACAATGGCGCCAACCCCTACACGGGGCTGATGGACGATTTGTTCGTGGCCGCCTA
>CAYLUV010000302.1:0-1217 GCA_964386955.1 uncultured Lachnospiraceae bacterium | reverse complement strand
TCGGCAAGCCGATTTTGAGCTGCTGCAATTTTCGCAGTAAGCTCTTTTTCTTTTGCAGACAGTTCTGCTTTTCTCTCCGACATCTGCTCATAGCTGACACCGTGCTCGTCCATGTAGAGCTTGGTTTTCGCCATTCGCTTGAGGTTCTCAACCGTTGCCCAACGACGATAACCTTCGCCCTTGCCAGCGGCAAGTTTCGCTTGAATGTCGATGATGGTCTGAGGTCGATTGCTTTCCCACACCATTCTGCGTTTCTTTGGCTGATGGACTTTCTGCCCCTTGATGATGGCACGGATAGATGCTTCATCATACCCATCACCTAATGAGTGCATACGTATTTTCTGCTTAAAAGTGTCGTGGTCGAAGGTCAAATACTTGCCTTGAGATATGCTATATCCTGCATCTTCAAGCAAGGAAATAAACGCTTCAAAGTCATGGGGCTTCTGCTCCAATGCTTCATCAATAGCAATCCGCAGAGTTTCCCTGTGTGACGGTTTTCCTTGAAACCCTTTCCAACGACTATAAGAGCAGCCGCCTTTTTGCGGATTATCAATTACAGACAACTGATGCTCTGCACATATAAGGTCACTGAGCCGTGCGACCGCTCTACCGGATCGAAGAAAATCTCTGAATTTGCGTTTGCAATCCAGCGTGGTCGAGTTCCATATAATATGATTGTGAATGTGGGCTTTGTCTGTATGGGTACAAACGATGAAGGCGTGTTTTCCCTTGAGAAAGCGAGCCGCAAAATCATATCCGATTTGATTTGCTTCCTCCGGCGAAACCTCTCCTGGCTTAAAAGATTGCCGCACTTGATAGGCGATTACATCATTCTTTTCTTCCTTGCCGGTAAAGTGTTTGTACTGTCTTTTTGAGAAAAGAAATTCGGAGTCAACTGTCCGAAAATCACAGCCGTATGAGGAAATCAGTTCGCCGTCATTTGTCTTATCTGGATTTTTGGCATAATCTGTTCTGTCAGCAAGACATTGTGCTATCGTCTTGCCCTTATTGATGTGCATGGGAATAATGCGTGTTGTTGCGATAGCTGTTCACCTCCAATCTATTCTATGTAAAAGACGAGTACAGCCGAAGCCATACTCGTCTCATTTTCACTTCCACCCAACTTGGTCGGAAGTTGATTATCCGTAAATTGCATCCTGCACGAAGTAGCGGAATCTCTGCATTTGCCCGATCATCCACGCTGCCAGCATCGGGAT
>CAYLUV010000301.1:0-1217 GCA_964386955.1 uncultured Lachnospiraceae bacterium | reverse complement strand
ACAAGTGACAGATGAAGCACTTTTGCAAATAACAGGAGGCATTGTGCAGGGAATGGGAGTGATTGATAATAGGGACAACACGAAAAAGCCCGGAAATACGGGGTTTTTCAGCAGTTACCCTAAAAACGACCCAACAATCGGTGTCTGACCAACACCGGCACATCAGGGATAGATGTTCCACTATGATAGCGGCACATCAGACCTGTGACAAGTATTTAATAGTGGCACACCAGCTTTGAGCAGGCTGAGACGATAGAAGAACATCATAATTTAATACGGATTTTCCATAGAGGAACATCATACATAGAGCGTTTAGTCGCCCCATCTCAGGGGTTGGTTGGACGCTCTTTTTTTATGCCCAAAACCAAGGGCAAATATGAAAGATTGGAGGTTTCAAGATTGAGTGGAATTTCATATTCCCCTGATAAGCCTAAGGATTGCCGCTATTGCTACTTTTGGAAAAACAAAAGAGTAGGCTGCGAATTGGGTGTAGATAATTGCTATTATCGCATAGTCGAAGAAAAGAAGGTTTCTGAATGCGATACCTGTCCCTATGGCAGAGCCAGTCCTTGTATCGGTTGGTGTACCAGAAAGCTTCTCAAGGAAATGGGAATGAGCAATTAGGGAAACGAGGTGGTGGACATGAGAAATGTTTGATTATTTTTATGGTCATCAGATCGAGCAATACTCCTTTTACCGTTTGCCTAAGCTATTATTCTTCTTTGATGGTTTCAGAAAGATTTCAAATGATGCGAAGCTTCTGTACAGTTTATTGCTGGACCGTATGGTGCTATCAACTAAGAACGGCTGGTTAGATAAGCAAGGTCGAGTCTACATCATATACACAGTCAAAGAGATTAAGTGGATGCTGAATTGTTCAGACAAGACAGCTATAAAAATCTTAAATGAATTGGAAAAAGATTGTGGACTCATTGAACGTAAGAAACAAGGTTTGGGGAAACCTAATGTTATCTATGTTAAAAACTTCGCTTCTGGATTTTCCGAAGAACAACTCTTGAAGTGTAAAAAATACATTTCAGGAGATGCAGATAATGCATTTCATGAGGTGTCAAAAGTACAACGTAATAATACTGATATTAAAAATAATGAATTTAGTAATACTAATCCTATCTTATCTTCCGATTTTTGCGGAAGGGATAGCGATAGGATGAGCGACTACGAAGAATATTATCAGTATTTTTATGATGCACTGGATA
>CAYLUV010000300.1:0-1229 GCA_964386955.1 uncultured Lachnospiraceae bacterium | reverse complement strand
ACTTTCTCCGCGTCATGTCCATGCGTTCCATTCCTTTCATTCGTTGGTCACAATTCAACTTTCGTGTCATTGTACCACATCCAGCACCGTTCCTCCACAACGAACGGGAATGTGGAGATTCCCCATTTTTGCTGGCGAGGCGTTGCGGCGGTCTGCGTAGGTTTGAGCCGGTTTCAGGAAAACTTCTCACGGCGTGTCCAGTCGACCACACGTCTTTGTGTTCTCCGTGTTCTTTTTGGGTTCACGAGTGAAGGGTGGTAGAATTGTAGAACGACCTCGCGTCTCCAAGCCTCCGAAACTCCCGGTGGCGAAAGCGACAACACCACTACGGCATCTGTTTGCAGGCGATCTTTTCGCGCGTGTGCAGGGAACGCGCGCCGCGTTCCCACGGCCGGATTGTCACTTGGCGCAACATGGAAATAGCGACGTCGTCCTTTGTTTACAGGGGTTCGGCGATTTTCTTACCCGAAGAATTGGGGAAT
Source organism: uncultured Lachnospiraceae bacterium (assembly GCA_964386955.1). Lineage (GTDB taxonomy): Bacteria > Bacillota > Clostridia > Lachnospirales > Lachnospiraceae > SIG292. Next base: position 747 of record CAYLUV010000300.1, on the reverse strand, counting down.
TTCCAAGGGGCGGATGGAAACCGCCCCCCCCCCCCCCTACCGCCTGTGTCCGTTCTGCCCGATACACATGATGTACCGACTCTTGGGCTTCCCGCCGGGATGGACGTGGTACGCCTTCTGACCGTCTATCGCCTTGCGCGCCGCCGCCGTCTTCCGGAAGTTCATCTCCCCGGTGTTGCCGTCGTACATCCCCTGGTTCGCCGCGCTGCCGACCCACCCGCCGTTGCCGTCGGGACCGAGGAACCCCGCTTTCGCCTGCTCGAACAGCATGCGCTGCGCCGGCGTCGTCAACGACTGGATCGGACGGGCGTTGCATATCTTCGCGAAATACCTGCCCCCCGTGCGCATGTACCCCTTCGGCGGCTTCTGGCCGTGGTCTTCGATCCGCTTGCTCTTCGGAGACATGTGGAGGTCTTCGGCGTTCAGCGGCGCCGCCCTCTTCCCGCCATCGGTCTTCGCGGCCTGCTTCTTCGCGTAGTCGTCGCCGCTCTTCGCCCACTGCCCGCCGGGCAACTTCTTGGAGCCGTCCTTCGCAGCCGGTTTCATTTTCGCGGCGAAGGACGTCTCCAGTTTCTTCTGCGTGACGTTCTTCGGGAACTTCGACCCGTCGTGTTCAAGCGGGGCGAGGACTCCGACGGGGGGCTTCGCGGGGCTTCCCTTCTTGGACGGCTTCTGCTGGTTGTCGGTTCCGGTCGAACCGCCCGTATCCACGTCCTGCCCGGACTGGTTGGAAAGCATTTCCGCAGG
>CAYLUV010000299.1:0-1232 GCA_964386955.1 uncultured Lachnospiraceae bacterium | reverse complement strand
GGGGGCGCACTTCCGAAGAGCGACGAGAAACATTCTATTTCCTTTAACGGCCACGGCGGCATTATACCGCCCGCCCCGCCCCCGCGTCAATTCCGCATCGATTCGGCGTCACCGGATCTGGATGACGAGCGAGTCCAGTTCCGTCCAGACGGACAGGCGCTCGTCGGATGCGTCCAGCCCGCGCCCCGTGAGGCGCACCGTGTCCCAGCCACGCGGGCCGGACGCGGACAACGCCCGGCCGAAGACCGTGCGCCCCGCCTCGGCCGCGACAAGCCGCGTCGTCCGTCCCGACGGCTTCAGACCGATCCGGCAGGCCAGCGTCCGCACCTCCCGCGCCCCGGCCGGCTCCACGGCGAGACGTGCGCCGTCGGCGCCCTCCTGCATGAACCACGCGCCGCAGTCCCAGCCGACGACGAAGTCGGCCTCCTCCACGCCGAGGACGCCGTCCGAATCGACGTCCCGCCCGAATGCGACCTCCACGCCGTTCGTGGGCGTGGCGCGGCACGAGAGCGTGAACGCGAGCAGCTTCGCCCCGTCGCGCCCGACGGCAAACGGCACGTTCGTCGACGTCTCCGCGTCCGCGAACGAGACCGGCGGCAGCGTCGCGTCGGACACCGCCACCGTGACATCTCCCACAACGCCTCCCGCCGACAGCGGAAGCGCGGCACACGCGGAGAGAAGCCCGAACGCCAACCCCATGTGAAAACTTTTCATTCCGTCAATCCTCCGTTCTACCTGACAACCCCGTTCGTCGTGCACGTCGTCTCTTTGCCCGGCGATTCCCCCTGCCGCTGCCGGCGCATGGCCTCGCGCCTCTTCCGGGTCTCAACGCCCCAGCGGGTCTCCTTTATAACCATCGTCCTTCCGCCACCCAGATGCTCGACGTACCTGCGCGGCTCGTCCGGCGACTTCTGCGGCAGCCACTCCCGCATGTCCTCCGCCTCGTAGCGCGGCATCTCGGCATCGGGGAATTGCGGATCCCACACGACGACCCTTCGCCGTGCGACTTCTTCCAGACGCCACAGCCACGTCTTCTTCCGCTCTTCGGGAAGCCCATTGAAAAAGGCCGAGAAGCGGCTCTCCTCGAATCCGTCCCGCACCATGTCGAAACGCATCCGCTTCAAACGCGAGAGGAAATCTCCCTGCGTCATGAACGGCCCCATACCGATCTTCGAGACGTCCCCGTACGGCCCGCCCTTCGGCTCATGTTCGCATCGTTCGATCTCCGCGTT
>CAYLUV010000298.1:0-1243 GCA_964386955.1 uncultured Lachnospiraceae bacterium | reverse complement strand
CGTCCCCGTACGGCCCGCCCTTCGGCTCATGTTCGCATCGTTCGATCTCCGCGTTAACCCTGTCCGTGAGCGACAGGCGTAGTTTCCAGATTCGTTCGTCGTTTCCAAGAGCGGCCAGCAGAGTCCGACAGCAACCGTCGACAATCCGACAGTAGGCGGACAGCGAATCGCGCCGCCCCGAATACGATCCCTCGTCGAACGGAGCCGCCAGCAGAACCGCCTCCAACGTTCCAAAGTCCTTTGTCCTGCACGACTGCGACTTCTCGACCAAGTTTCGGCAGAACGCCTCACTCCGCTCCAACGCCACCTCACCGTCGGATTCGGAGACGAGCGACAGACTTCCGAGGCCGTCCTGCCGCCGGCATCCGCACCAAAATACGGCCACCACGAGGTATATTTTCAAAATCGCATCATTCCACATCACCGACCTCCTGCCTTTCCCCGTTCAGGAAAACAAGCCCGTTTTCCATGAGCGTCAATTCCTGTCCATGCTTCGTCTTGACAACGCCATCTGGCGACATGTTCCATTCCGACCAGACGTCCGCCGACAGTCTTCCCGCCTCGGAAACCGCTCCACGTGCCCGCCATGCGACGGGAATCCGCCATGACAGCCATCCGTTCGACCATGGTTGAACCCAACGGAACATCCGCGATTCATCATGGTCGCCAAAACGGTTTCCATCCCGTACATCGACCCATCTCCCCGCCCCCCACGTTACGGAGTGGGTCCATCGGTCCGCATAGGCCATGTCGTTGAAATACCCTGTGTGCGTTCCCCAGCCGTCCGCCCCTGGAACAGCGGCCACTTCCTGCATTTGCACCCCCGCGAAGGAAACCTCGTACGGGAGGACGCGCAACACCAGAGCCATTCCAATTCCCTGTGTGTTTTCAGGCAGAAAACCGCATTCCGTGCATTCAATCCCCTTTGGCTCGGTGATGGTGACAAGTGGCTGATAGGACACCGACCCGACCTCTACACGAAGGCAATTCTCACAGGCGGACGAAGGGACGATCCATTGTGGTCGTTCAAATTCCTTGTCGAGACGGCCATCCGCCAAAGGTATCCAGACAACAGATTCGGAAGAAGGCGAAGTCCAGCATTTCACCCGTTCACACACTCCGTACCGATGACGGCGGGGGCTGTCATTTCCAGGAGCTACATACACCGTCTCCAGATTCACCCGCACGACCGTCAGCGCGGCGCGGGACGTGAACGTCCGCCCCGTCCCGTTCTCGACGAACG
>CAYLUV010000297.1:0-1252 GCA_964386955.1 uncultured Lachnospiraceae bacterium | reverse complement strand
ATTACATCCTCTGCTCCGCTTGTGAACACTTCCTGTTTCATCCCTGCATATGCCATATGGGCTGCTATGTATTTTCCTGTTTCTGCACGGTCCAGGCGATTCAGTATGATGTTCATATCTATCCGCTGGCGAATCGCCGCATAGCTCTGTAGTCTCAGTTTCTGCTCCCACAGTTCCGTCTGCCCTACCAGTATCAGGCTCATCGGACTTGACGAGTCAAATCTGTAATTAAGCAGGAAGCGGAATTCCTCTAATGTTTCTTTTCCCAGAAGGTGCGCTTCGTCAAGTACGAATACGACTCTCTTTTTCTGCACGCTTCGTACGTTCTCGATTTCCTTCTGTAACTGCCTCTTGGAATCCCCTCTGTAGAAGTGCGATTCCAGTCCCATCTGATCCAGAAGGCCGGCATACAGCCATCTTGGCGTTAGTTTCGAATCCGACAGATACAAAAGCATATATTTATCTTTTGGCAGTCTCCCCTCAAACATCCTGATCAGAGTCGATTTCCCACATCCCGGTTCTGCCGTCACGACTGCAAACAGCTGTCTGTCCGCTGCATAGGTCAGTCTTCCAATGGCGTCTTCTATCTGCGGGGACACATACAGCCGGTCCGCCGGTACATCCCTGGAAAACGGGGTATTCATCATCTCAAAGTATTCTTCATACATTCTGACCACCTGCCTTTCCATAATCACCAAAGGAAAGTGCATTCGCCACCAGCCGGTGGTCTTCTTTATATTTCTTTTCCAGCGCATCCAGCAGTCTTGATGTCTCCGGATCCTTTCCCGTCATTGCCACAGGCAGTTCTGTTTTCTTATCGCAGAAAGCGCCTATCTTCACCCTCTGTGCCATAACCGGCTCCATAGCCCGGTACAGTACCTTTATTGTCTCCGTATTCATCGGATCATAGGCAATCTCTACCTCTGCACCCGCTAGCGATGTGCTTGCCTCATACTTTGTATCTAAAAATGAAAAGCAGCCCGCATTATCCAGTCTTCTGGTCTCATGATGCAGAAATGCTTCGCTCACTACGGTTGTATCAAGAAACACCAGTCCACGGGTATCCCTCATAAATTCCTGCAATGGTGATATCCCTTCCGGCGGAACCTTCACTCCATAGGATTCATAGTATTCCCTGATTCCATCATGCCCTTCCTTCTGGTAATCCTGCTCCAAAAATATCTTCCACTTCCGGTTCAGTTCTTCCAGCGAATGTACCGGGGCTATCCGTATCTCCGCTATGAACTGGTCC
>CAYLUV010000296.1:0-1282 GCA_964386955.1 uncultured Lachnospiraceae bacterium | reverse complement strand
ACGCACCTTCTCCACCTACATGGGTGATTACTGCCGTCTTTCCAACAGGTAATTCATTTAATTTCATCGTCTGCTGCTCCTTATCCTGCCTTCAAAATTATATACAAACACTGTCTTTAATGTAATATAACATTTTTTATTGCTATTTTCAAGGTATATAGGAGCCTTTGGCAGACTTTTTGTACAGGCAAACTTACAAAGCAGATTCCTATGCAAACTGGCTGTTATAAAGCTCAGCATATGCCCCACAAAAAGCCTCGCAGCCTGAAAAAACGTACAAAAAAATATAGTGCTGATGCGCTGGCAATAAGAAGTGCCGCATTGACAAATCATTCTATTTGAATACAATTATTCTTGAAAACCAAACGGCCGGTTTCAACCAGTTCATCAGAATTATAGTTTAATTTATCTACATACAAAAGACCATCCTGGCTATCTTTCCTAAACATGAAATCAAATTTTCCCCGGCCAGACAGTTCATAGCTTACACCATTTGCATAATCATAAATGATAATACGATTATCAATCATTCCAAAGCCAAAGCTGTATGTAGCACAAATTTCCGGATAGCCGTCACCGGTAAAATCTGTGAAGTATGCATTCAAAATCGGCATTCCGGTAATCAAAATTGTATGACCGGTAAGTTCCAGGCTACCGAAGGGTTTGGATGCAATTATCTGTGTCTGGTTGTAGCTAAAAGTAACATCCGGATATATCGGAAGCTTTATAGTTGATTCATCATCCATATAAGAGTGATTCTCTGTATAATCAAACCACTCAATTATCTCTTCCATACTCAGGTTTTTATAACTAAACTTCTTTTCCTCTGAAAAATCATAATCGAGAGTTGCTCGAAGTTCTGATGCACTTCCATAAAGAACTGTTGCTCCATTCAGCACCCGTTCTTTTTTTGTGGTATTATAATCTCGCAATTTTCCGGCGTGTCCATAAATCCCAACAAACAACTTTTTATGAATAGAGATATATTCATTTGGAGTAAAGCTAAATGCCTTCTCTGATAGAATCTTTGCAATCCTAACTGCAACCTTATCAGCCTCTTCTGTACGATCTTCAGTATCTGACTTCGAATTTTCTTCATAATACGTATTAAGAAGCTCCTGCGCTTCATCAATTGTAATATCACCTTCAATATTTTTTATTGCCGTATCAATCAAATACTTTGAAGGCTTTAATCCATCCACTGCCTGAAGTCCGATAGCTGTGTTCCAGGCATATCCCCTGTCTCTTTTGCCTGGTTCTGTTTGTTTTATATACTCCTTAA
>CAYLUV010000295.1:0-1287 GCA_964386955.1 uncultured Lachnospiraceae bacterium | reverse complement strand
TTATTCAGCCTTCAACTTGAGAATCTGAACAGCTTCGGGAAGAATGAGTTTGCCATCAACACGTTCCTTTGCCACAAAACCGATCATACCGTTACCGGCAAACAACTCGTTGAGCTGCTTGAAGGAACGGGTACCACGGTCACCGATGTTGTAATAGCTGTAATCGCCAAAGGCAATGGCATCTTCCGGTGCATAAGCGGAAGTGTACACAGCGTAGCCGAGGATGCGATCCGGTTCACCGGCCTGATAGGAAGGCTGCCAAATATAAGCACCGTTGTTATCCTTGAGTTTGCGGATTTGGGCGATGGTCTTGTCGTTCATGATAAAAGCTGCAGACTTGCGGTAGGGACGCTTCAAATCGTAAACAAGCTGGACGAGGTCATCGCTCTTGAGGGCAGCAGTAAGCGTATTAGACACCTGACCACCACCGGTTGCTGCAAACAAGCCAAGAGGCTGCCCAACACCGGTACCGTTGAGAAAGGCATCTTCCTCGGCATTTGCGAGAGCCTTGCCGAATTCCTCAAGGATATGCTCCTCCAGTTTGAATGCGTTATCGTAGAGCAGTTCCTCTGTTACCTTGATGGCAACATGGAGCTTGTGGGCATCCAAAAGGATCTGGTCAAAGGTTGCATCACCGAAAGAAAGTGCGCCACCTTCCTCAATCCATGCAGCAGCAGGAGCAGTTGCCGCAATGTTGATTTTATGCTGACCGCTGGTAGTAATAACGCTACCGAGAGTACGCATAATGTTCTCACCGGTCAATGCCTTAATCAAACGAGAGTCATACTCTTCGGGAACGAGGTAGCCACCGTCAGCATCCACACCTTCCTGAAGGACATTGCTGACCTGGCGGAAATTGGTGCGCAACGCGGTGAGCATTCCGGTGCGGTAGGCATCGGTTGCACGGAAGGACTTGGTTTTCTTATCCGCTGTAGGCATACCGTTCATAGGCTTCTCGGTGATAGGTGCAGAAGTGGGCTTGGAAAGCTGAGCATCCATAGCGGACATGGACTCCATGCGTTCAATTTCAGCACCGAAGTCCTGAACCTTCTTTTCCATCTGGGCATAGGTCTTGGCATCCTCATCGGAGAGGAGACCGTCTTTGTCACGCTTGGTTTCCACAAAAGCCTTTGCAGCTTCCCAAGCCTGATTACGCTTTTCGCGCAGTTCGTTAATAGTCATAATTGATTACCTCCAGTTTTTAATGAGATTGAGCCGACTCATTAGGTCATCGGCTTTTGTATTTCTTGCGGGTTTGGGTTCGATAGCACATTTGTGGGCAATCTT
>CAYLUV010000294.1:0-1296 GCA_964386955.1 uncultured Lachnospiraceae bacterium | reverse complement strand
GATTTCGGAAAGTCGTTCGATTTCCTCATCAAAAAATTCGACGCGAATAGCGTGTTCCGAGGTGGAAGAAGGCATAATTTCCAACACATCGCCTCGCACACGAAATTTATTACGCTCCAAATTCATATCGTTGCGATCATAGCGCATGGCAATCAAATGCTGAATCACGGTATTGCGATCCACCATCATCCCCGGTCGCAGGGAAAGCACCTCGCGCTGATATTCAGCAGGATCACCGAGCGAATAGATACAGGATACACTCGACACGATAATCACATCGCGCCGCTCAAAGAGCGCAGAGGTTGCGCTGTGCCGCAGTTTATCAATTTCATCGTTCACCGACGAGTCCTTTTCGATATAGATATCCTTACCCGGGATGTAAGCCTCCGGCTGATAATAATCATAGTAGGAGACAAAGTACTCCACTGCGCTGTCGGGAAAAAACTCTCGAAACTCGGAACAAAGCTGCGCCGCCAGCGTTTTATTGTGAGCCAAGACCAACGTTGGCTTCTGCACGCGTTCAATCACATTCGCCATCGTAAAGGTTTTACCCGAGCCTGTTACGCCGAGCAGGGTTTGGCAGCGTTTTCCTTCGCGAATGCCTTTCACCAACGCCTCAATGGCGTGCGGTTGGTCACCCGTTGGCTTATATTCGGATACCAACTTAAATCGGTTGTTTGCTTTTTCCATAATATGGCCTCAATTCTAATCTATCAGCGACATATGAAGCTGTTCTTTCAGTGCATTCTGTATAATCGGTGTCACATCTTCCTCACCGACCACCAGATGCTCAACCAAATTCACGCCAATACCATCCAGACTGCGTTTGAGCATCAGTGTGGTTTCAATATCCTGTCTGGAAGGCGTGGAATCGCCGCTTGGATGATTGTGCGTCAGCACCACCAACGCCGCGTCATGCCGCAGTGCATGCATGGCTATCAGTCGCGCATCAATCTGTGCCGAGTTCACCGTTCCCTCGAAAAGCTTTTCGATTTTGATAATGCGCGATTTTCCGTCCATCAAGATAATCATCACCGTCTCGCGGCGAATCGCCATATACATCGCCCGCACATAAGAAAGAAGAGCGTTGTAATTGTCGAGCGTGCAGATATTTTTCAACCGATCGCTGCGATAATAGGCGGCAAGCGCTGGCATCAATTTGAGAAAGGAAACCGCATTCTCGGACATATAGGGGAATTTCGCCAGCTCCTCGGCAGGCGCATCGAGCACCGAGGATAAGGAACCGAGCTCATCGATCATTTGATGGGCAAGCTCATTGGTATCGGCACGTCTTAC
>CAYLUV010000293.1:0-1303 GCA_964386955.1 uncultured Lachnospiraceae bacterium | reverse complement strand
AAAAATGCGATGCCTATAAATACTGGGTTTAGGAACATTCTTTGCAAAACAGATGGAGATGTAATCAAAATTTAACACCAAAAATTTTGAACATTTAAACCATTACAAATATTAGAAAATTACTCATACAACCAATAAAAATGAACCTTCGGAGAAAATCCGAGGGTTCTTTTTTTGTGAATTTTAGATGATCGCTTGAAAAAGAAGGAAGAAAACGTTAAGATAAGGAGCTGTTAGAAAGTCTGGAGGCAAATAGCAGAAGGTTGGTTGGTAAAAATAACAAGCTCTTTGTGCATGCTATGAGTCAGTTGAAGCGAAATCAAAAGGAAAAATCTGAAAAATATCAGGAAATTTTGGCTCTGTTAAAAGATTTATTAAAAAAGCAGGATTAGCGGTTGATTTTCTTGTCCTAAACCGTTAATATAGATATGCTGGTTGGCTTCTGGAGCGCTCCGGAAGCCATTTTTTTTCGAGAAGAACATAATAATCACAATATGAAGAGGTAGAGATATGAATAAGTTAGAACTTATGAAGAAAGCCAACGATATTCGTAAAGATATCGTAACAGCAGTCCATGCAGCCAAAGCAGGACATCCGGGTGGATCATTATCTGCAGCAGAAATCTACACATACTTATATTTTGTAGAGATGAATGTAGATCCAGAGAATCCAAAGAAAGCAGATCGTGATCGTTTTGTTTTATCCAAAGGACACACAGCACCAGGTTACTATGCAGCACTGGCAGAGAGAGGATTTTTTCCAGTAGAAGATTTAAAGACACTTCGTCATACTGGTTCTTATCTTCAGGGACATCCAGACATGAAACACATTCCAGGCGTGGACATGTCCAGTGGTTCCCTTGGACAGGGCGTTTCTGCCGCTGTAGGTATGGCAGCAGCAGCGAAGATCTACGGTGATGATTACAGAGTGTACACCCTTCTTGGCGACGGTGAGATTCAGGAAGGACAGGTTTGGGAAGCTGCTATGCTGGCAGGTCACAGAAAACTGGACAACTTAGTTGTAATCGTGGATAACAACAATCTTCAGATTGACGGATATATTGATGAAGTAAACTCTCCATACCCAATCGACAAGAAATTTGAAGCCTTCAATTTCCATGTAATCAATATCGATGGACATGATTTTGATGAGATTGCTAAAGCATTTGAAGAGGCGAAACAGACAAAGGGTATGCCTACCGCGATTATTGCTAAGACCTTAAAAGGAAAAGGAGTTTCCTACATGGAAGACCAGGCAGGATGGCATGGCAAAGCGCCAAACGATGAAGAATACGCAGTAGCAA
>CAYLUV010000292.1:843-1308 GCA_964386955.1 uncultured Lachnospiraceae bacterium | reverse complement strand
ATACGCAGTAGCGGCTCCGTGCCGGAGAAGCGGCAGATCACCCAGCTGTCGTCCTTGAAGTATACCTTGCACCCATCCTCGCGGCTGATGTGATCCACATTCTCGCCGAAATCGGGGCATGCCATGTCCTCAAAGAGCTGCTTTTGAAGCTCCGCCTTGCGCTCATGCGTCATGGTGAAGGACGCCTCGCTGTAGGCAAGCTCGCCGTAAAGCCCGCAGATCTCCTCATAAAGCTCGGACAGCTTCTTGCCCGTCACCGCCAGCATTTCCACCAGCAGAGCCGCGGCGTAAATCCCGTCCTTGCCGGAGATATGCCCGCGCACCGCCATACCGCCGGAGCTTTCCCCGCCGATAACCGCGTCCGTCTCCGTCATTTTCGCCGACACCCACTTAAAGCCCACCGGCACTTCATAGCATTTCTGCCCCAGCCCCTCTGCCACACGGTCGAGGAGGTGCGTGGTGGAG
>CAYLUV010000292.1:0-833 GCA_964386955.1 uncultured Lachnospiraceae bacterium | reverse complement strand
CAGGGACCTGTCCAGCCGCGATATTTCACGAGGTAGTAGTAGAGCAACACCAAAAGCTTGTTCGGGTGGACGAACTGACCCTTGTCGTCGATAACGCCCAGGCGGTCCGCGTCGCCGTCCGTGGCAATGCCGAGATCACAGGGGTAGCGGTCAAGCACGACTGCGGAAAGCGGACCCATAGTCTCCTCGTTCGGTGCGGGGAGCTTGCCGCCGAAGAGCGTGTCATGCCTGTCGTGTATAATCTCCAAATCGCACCGGCAGGTCATCAATATCATGCTCAGGCAGGTCTGGCTCACGCCGTACATCGGGTCGAGCGCGATACGAAGCTGGGCTTTTTTGATAGCGTCCACGTCCACCGCGGCAAGCACACTGTCTATATACTCGTTGGTGGGGTTTTGCTCTGTGACAAGCCCGGCGGTCATCGCCTCGTCATAGTCAATGCTCTTTATCTCGCTCTCGCCCAGCGCGGCGATCTCCGCCTCTATTTTGGCGGTGACGGTTCTGTCCGCGTCGCGTCCGCCGGCAGAGAATACCTTTACGCCGTTATATATGGCAGGGTTGTGGCTTGCCGTGACTGCCATGCCGTAGGGCATATCGAGCTTTTTCACCATGAACATTATAAGCGGCGTGGGAGAGGAGCGGTTTATCATGTACACTCTAAAGCCGTACCCCGCCAAAACCTCTGCCGCCCAGTGCGCCGATTCCTTGGAGAGAAAACGCCTGTCATAGCCCACACATATCTCTTTTCCCGCGTGTCCCTCCTTCAGCATCAGCTCACAAAGCCCCGCCGTCAAAAGGCGAATGTTCGCCTTTGTGAACTCGTCCGCTATCAC
>CAYLUV010000291.1:0-1315 GCA_964386955.1 uncultured Lachnospiraceae bacterium | reverse complement strand
GCAGGATATACATCACAGACTGCCGTCTGCTTTGCACCGAATCCCCCACCAATTCTGGGTTTTTCCACACGGATCTTGCTCTTTGGAATACCCAAAGCGCGGGATAGAATACGTCGAGTATGGAAAACAATCTGCGTGGAAGAAATTACATGCAGACGACCATATCGATCAAAGTCAGCATAGGCAGTGAATGGCTCCATCATCGCCTGATTAAAAGCCTTCATATGATAAGTTCTTTCCAACACAACATCACATTCAGCTAAAATTCCTTCTATATCACCATGTACCTCATCATCACTAGCAACCAGATTACGATTTGGATCACCACCAACTTCACAAGGTGGAAACCAATCATCTTCCGGATGTACTAGCACAGAATTATCTTTTGCCGTGCGAAAATCAAGAACTGCTTCAAGCACTTCGTATTTGACTTTAATGAGATTCATCGCCTTCAGGGCGGCCTTTTCAGTCTCTGCTGCAATAATGGCAACCGCATCTCCAGCAAATCGTACATGACGATCGATAATCAAACGATCATACGGAGATGGCTCAGGAAACGTCTGACCTGCAATAGCAAAACGAGTCTGAGGAACATCCTCCCAAGTATAAATATCTACAACACCTGGAACTAATTTCGCTGCTTTAGTATTAATTGACTCCACAATAGCATTGGCATGAGGAGAACGTAAAATTTTAACTACCAGAGCACCCCCAGGTGTAACATCGTCAGTATAGACTGGTTTGCCCAAAAGAAGCTGCATAGAATCCTTCTTACGGACTGATTTATTAATTGCTTTATATTCTTTGTGTTCCATAGCTGCCTCCTTATGCCTTTCGGGAATTCAAGTAATTACGTATACCGCGAAGTTGTCCATCATAACCTGAACAGCGACAAAGATTTCCAGCAAGAAACGCTCGGATCTCATCATCCGTTGGATTCTGATTCTCCCGAAGCAACGCAATCGTATTCATTACAAAACCAGGATTGCAAAAACCACACTGATCGGCACCTTGGTCCGCAATAAATCCAACAAAATCTGCTGCTTCCTCCTGTAATCCCTCCAGAGTATATATATCATGACCATCCGCACGAACAGCCAATGTCGAACAAGACAAAATAGGCTTATCATCCATCAGTACAGTACACAGTCCACAGTTGGATGTGTCACACCCCCGCTTAACACTAAAACACCCTCTGTCACGTAGAAAATCCAGTAAAACAGTATCCGCTTCTACTGACGCAACCACAGCTTTTCCATTGAGGTTCAGTTTAATCTCCATATCACATACCTCCCAATTTTGCTATAGATCGTTC
>CAYLUV010000290.1:0-1317 GCA_964386955.1 uncultured Lachnospiraceae bacterium | reverse complement strand
ATCATCCGCCGCGAACTGGCGGCGTCCGCGCCGACGCGCGGCTAGTCCCGGGCGCGTGGAACGGCAAAAGGACCTGACGATGGGAAACGCGAAATTCGAGCATTTCATGACGGACGCCGACATGGCGCGCCTCCTCCGGGTGAGCGCGTCGACGGTGCGGCGCCTCGTCCGCGACGGCCCCGACGCGTGCGGCCGGTTCGACCTGTGGCTCTGCGAGCCGATCGTCATCGGCGGGATGCGCCGCTGGCCGAAGTCGAAGGTCTACGCGGCGCTGGGGATATCCTGACGAACTCCCCGCCGTACCGCCTGTCCGACAGACGCGGGCCGGACGGCCGGAGGAGCGGGAGACGAGGACGTTCAGAGGAACTTGAGTCACATGTTCACTCCTTGAACACGCCAGACAAAAACCAAAACCGCCAAAGGGTGAGCGGTGGAGACGCGAGCGCCGCGGGCGCGACCGACACCGACCTCCGCGACGGCAACCACTGCCGCGAAATCGTCGCCCGCATTTACGGGGACGAAATCACGGCTGGGGTCCCGCCGAAGGAGGCGTGGACGCTCTGGCGCGTGTTCATCCGCGTCGGCAAGTCGCGGCGCGGCGGTCGTAAACTGGCTTATGTTGAAAGTACGGTCGACGAACTGTTCGAACTCGCCCGATCTGGCGAGTGGCGTGTCCCGCCCAGAGGCAGGATAGACGCGTATGTACACGCTACGTTACTTTTGCATTATTACCATGCGAAAGATAAGCACCCGCACTTCTGCGATAGGCTGGTCGAGGACGTCGGCAACAACCAGGAGGTCGCGAAGAGAACAGCAACCATCATATTGCAATCGTGGCGCGACACCCTCGCGAAGCGCGTACGAGACGAAATTTCCACGCCGTTCGATGTTTTGCAAACTGAAATTGCGGAAGTATATCAAGCGGTCGTACACGGCGACAAGGCGGCCGCGGTCGAGGAATGCTATGACGTGCTAGCCGTGCTGTTGCGCATGATAGACGTGCTGGAGGGGCGGCAGCCAATCGGCAAGCCGAAAGACGGAACGGAGGCGGCGAAATGACTGACGAAGAACAGAGGCCGAACGTCTGTTCGGTTTGCGGCAAGCCATCCGTGGCGTGGACGCTCGTCAACATCGCAGACGGCGGCGGCCGAATCATGCTCTGCCGCCGCCACGAACGCGAGGCAGACCGCAAGTTCTCCGAACTTCTCCGCCGAATGGTGGAGGAGGGCAAAACGGACAATCACGAAAAAAGGAGTTGACAAATGCCGAAACGCGTTGAAACGAGAATCTGCTGCGACTGCGGCACGGAGTTCGCCC
>CAYLUV010000289.1:0-1324 GCA_964386955.1 uncultured Lachnospiraceae bacterium | reverse complement strand
AAAGAACGCACCGTATGTCAGTAGCTATATCCACATTATTTGTCATCTCCGCATTCCGACTTTCACGAGATCCATCAGTTCTGCCTTTACCGAGAACAGTCCGACAATCAGTCTCGTTTCTCTCATGAATCTTCTTGACTTTTTTCAAGGTCACAGATATACTAATGACAGAAACTTCCGATGAGACACCGCCGGAAATACTGCCATTGCTCGGTAAGCGTCTTGCAACGTCCAAGGAAATTTCTTTTTCCTCCGGCTGATGAGACACCGGTAGACAGGGAGTATTTCTCCGGGCTACCACCGTACAAGGTTGGGGGCGTCCGAGTCATCACCGTTAATAACGCCCGGTAACTTATTCCGCCGGGGGTTAACTTGCGAAGCTGACTCGGACAAATTATATATGTCACATCGCACGACTTTGATACAGCTTGTCCTTTACTCAAAACGCTGTTGCAACATACTCTTTTATTTTGTTTTTGAAACGAAATATTACCACATTCGATTCCGGCTTCCCATTGATTATATCCAAGGTATCAAAAACGTTGTTGTTAAATTCCCGGACTTTGACGTAGAAAATATATGTTACTATGTCCTGTCTGGTGGGATCCATTCGTCCGCAATCAGAAGAATTTGCCTCTACCGAAACCAGCTAAAGCGGGAAGCAACCGGAGTACGGTTGTTTCCCGCTTGTAATACTCAACGTGTTTGTTCATTCTTTCTCCGAGGCTGTCATGCTCATAATAGTGAGCGCAAGAGACGCTATCGAAAGAAAAGAGCGAATTGAGCAGAGTACCAGTTTCCGCTTAGTGGCTTTCTTCATTGACTTCATGGCAAAGTGCGCCGGTCTTAGTATTGAGTATATTTTTTCTTCGTAAGTCCGTCAAGCAAATGAGCAAACAAAAGCTCGCAATATCATCGCTGACCGAAACAACAGCAAATTTTAGTTCTGCATTCAGACTATATTCACGCCTTGCCATTTTCTTCCTTTCGCGTTTTCAGTGTAACATCGAAAGGCAGATGCGTCAAGAATTTTGCGAATTATAACGGATTGTTCTCTAAGTCTTTCTACATTCAAAGCACCGTGCTAATCCAATACACCACTCCGTACACTACGCTCGCGCTAATGCCGTAAACTATCACAGGTCCTGCAATGCTGAACATTTTTACTGCCGTACCCATGATGTAGCCCTCGGTCTTAAATTCCAGCGCGGGCGAAACAACGGAGTTTGCGAACCCCGTTATCGGCACAAGCGTACCCGCCCCGGCAAACCGCGCAATGTCATCGTATATTCCGAGTCCTGTCAGCAACGCCCCTATAAACACC
>CAYLUV010000288.1:0-1325 GCA_964386955.1 uncultured Lachnospiraceae bacterium | reverse complement strand
GCGTGACCTCGAACACGCCCACGTAGAACGGCTTCGTCAGCGTGACGCGGTGCGATGCGTCCGCCTGATCGTTCCCCATGATGAACGACCCCGCCGAGATTCGGCGGAGGACGAGTTTCGTCGTCTTGTATTCGTCCGTCCAACCACTCTTCGGCACGGACGCGAGGCAGAAAACCGGATAGCGTGTCGCATTCGCCCCGCCTGACAAATCGACAACGTAGAAGAGGTCGTTCGTGACCGCCGTCGCGTCGTACTTGAGAATCGACACCTCCACCGTGACGTTCGACGAGACGAGATCAAGTCCGTCCGCCGCCGTGCTCCAGGTGATGCGGTGGCGACCCGCAACGGTCGGCGGGGCTTCCAGAAAGTTCGTTGGCGCGTAGACCTTTCCGGTGTCGCCGTCCGTCACCTTCACGGCAATGGCCGTGTTCTCCGTGTCAGATCCCGTAATCGTGTAGTCGATGTCCACCATCCCGTTCCACGGATAGCGCTGCTGCGCCACGACATCCGACACCGTCGGCAGCGCATAGGCGACACACGAGAACGCAAATGTCACCACCGCCATCATTCCCTTCGTTATGGACTTGCTACCATTCATTTGAAATCTCCACTACGCGCATTTTAAATAAATCTCCGATCTAACACCTTCAAGTGAAAACGAATTTCATCCCGCACTGCATACCACCCCTCGCTATTCTTCTGATAAATCTGTCTGCCATTCCCATCATAACAAGACATCCGTCTTCACCTCAACTGCACCTGTTTTACACGCCCCCCCCCCCCCCGTGAATTTGCACATTCAGTACCCCGTTCGTTCCATTCTTCAGTGCCGCATTCTGGCTTTTCGTCTTTTCTAACTCGACCAAGGCATCTACCGCCTTCTCGGCAATACGCATCTTGGAGTCATACATCTTGTATAAGACGGCGTACAGAAGCACGGCTAAAACCATAAGCCCCAAAAAGAAGGGCGGTTTACATAGTTCCTTGTCGACGTTGCCACTCTTTGAACACATAATCCATACAAGTCCCCCATATGCAACAAGAAGCATACCCATCAAAATGAATTCCCATACGCCAAAACTCATTGCAACTTTCACTGATGTCTGTCCGGTCTCCGCCATTTTCCTTCTCCTCCCGCGCCTCCACGAAAATAGCACGACCACCCGACGCGAGAAAAAAGGCAGTCCGCCATTCCACGACGAACCACTACAAGACTTTTTCCGCCGTGAAGTGCCGTTTAATATACCATTTTTTTTTTCCTCCCCGTCAAGCGGGGCGTTTTGAGAAGTTTTAAACGAAAACGATACCGCGCCGCCCCCACACGA
>CAYLUV010000287.1:0-1328 GCA_964386955.1 uncultured Lachnospiraceae bacterium | reverse complement strand
TCCGGAAATGATGTGCACCTATATAATGAAGAGGGAAAGGTGGGAGATTATTCCATGTCCTACCCGATCAAAAAAGTCTTTGCAGCAGAACAGGGGGTTTTTTGTGTTCTGTTGGACGGGGATACGGCTAACTATATTCAGCTGTATGACAAAAAAGGAAATATGCTGGCAGAGATTAAAACCCAGATTGATAACAGTGGAAAGGGATATCCGCTGGATCTTGCCATTTCTCCGGATGGAAGTAAGATGGCGGTGAGTCTTTACCGGGTAGAGGGAATCGATTCCAAGAATACCCTGGCATTTTACAATTTTGGAGATGGCGGAAAAGGACAGGATGGCAATCTGGTGGGCACCTACGACTTTGAAGATACTTTGATTCCTAAGGTGGAGTTCATGGGGGATGACATTGTCTATGCGGTGGGAAGTGATCGTACTATCATCTACAAGATGAAGGAGAAACCGAAGAAGGTTCGGGAACTTACCTTTGATGGCGAGATTATGAGTGTATTTTCCGATGAGAAGTACATGGGATATATCTGCCAAAATAAAGAGGAAGATGTTGTTTCTGGTGAGAAGAAGGTGTATCAGACTTATATTTATAATGAAAATGGAAAATTGGTGAAAAGTTTTGACAAGGACGAACTTCACGATACGGTCTTGCTGATGGACGATTATATTATCAGTTACTCAGCTGGAACCTGTGTAGTGGAAAATACCAATGGAAAGGAAATCTTTCGACAGGATATGGGAGAGAATATTATAGACATTCTTCCTACCAGCAAGTCCACAGAACTTTTATTTGTATATGGTTCCCGCAGCAGTCGGATCCGTATGAAAAATACCATTAGTCAAAAAGAAAGTGAAGTTGATATAGTAAAATGAGAGATGAAGTGATAAGAAAAAAGGTTCACCGATCCTCGAAAAAAAATAAAATCGCCAGGGAAGAACAAGGCTTCTCTGGCGTTGACTATTTTTGCGATTACAGTCCGAGGTATCAGGAAACTTACAATATATATGAGAAAGCCAAGATTCATGCTCGACAGCGAAAGAATGAGGAAAGGCTGAAAAATAGGGAAACAATCAGGGCGAAAACAGAGGAAAAGATAGTTGCAAAAAAAGATGAAAAAAGTTGTTGACAATGAAAGAAGTTTATGGTAAATTAATATTCGTTGCTGCGGCGGACAGGAGATGTCGACAGAGAGGCAACAAAAAATAAATTAAAAAAGTTCTTGACAGATTCGAAAGAATCTGATAAGATATAGAAGTTGTCGCAAATGACAACAACACAAAATGGACATTGATAACTGAACAATAACATGAATCCTTGA
>CAYLUV010000286.1:0-1332 GCA_964386955.1 uncultured Lachnospiraceae bacterium | reverse complement strand
CTGCAAGGGGTTCATCTAAAAGAAGAACCTTTGGTTCATTGACCAGAGCTCTTGCAATGGCCACACGCTGCTGCTGACCGCCGGAAAGGAGGGTTGTGTTTTTATTTTCATAGCCTTCCAGACCGATGAGTTTTAACATCTTCATTACTTTCTGTTCGATGACGTCATCACTCATTTTTTTGATGCGCAGACCAAAGGCAATGTTTTCATAAACGCTTAAATGAGGAAAGAGGGCATATTTTTGGAATACTGTGTTTAATTCTCTCTGATAAGGAGGTTTGTCGTTGATATCTTCGCCATCAAACATAACGGAACCTTCGTCCGCATTTAAAAAACCACCCAGAATACGGAGCAGAGTTGTCTTTCCACAACCACTAGGTCCTAAGAGAGTCACAAATTCATTTTCATAGATATCCAGATTGACACCTTTTAGTACAATCTGGCCATCAAAACTTTTCACAATATTTCGAAACTCAATCAGTTTCTTTTTTTCCATCTCCGTTCTCTCCTTTATTTTACATATTTTGCGCGGAGTTCCTCTGCTTTCTTTGTGTAAGCCTGATTCTGTTTTTCCTGTAAAAGATTTTTCTTGATGATTTCTTCTACCTGTTCATAAGGTGCAACGGAAGCTTCATTTTTCTCTGTTACCTTAATTAAATGATAGCCAAACTGTGATTTTACAGGGCCTACTACATGGTCAACAGGAGCAGCAAAGGCAGCCTGATCAAATTCTGCTACCATCTGTCCTCTGCCAAACTGTCCTAAATCGCCGCCCTTTGCGCCGGATGGACAAGTGGAATGTTCTTTTGCAGCATCTTCGAAAGTAATTTCTCCTGCAGTGATTTTTTCTAAAATTTCGTTACATGTCTCTTCCTCTGCTACAAGAATATGGCTTGCCTTTACATTTTCAGGCTGTGTAAAGTGATGAGGATTTTCTTCATAGAATTTTTTTGCTTCTTCGTCAGAAACAGTGAGATCCTTTAACAGTGCAGTAGTAGCCATCTGAGCTAAAATATCTTTCTTTGCACTTTTCATAATTTCTTTGAATTCTTCTGTTTCGTCTAATTTCATCTCTTCGCCTAATTTTGCATAGCAGTGCATAGCGATAATCTGTTCTCTGCAGTGAATACGGAACTGTGGGTTTGCAGCGTATGCTCTCTGCTGTTCTGGAAGGCTCTCAATATAGGCATCTACGGTTTCTTCTGTGATAACTACGTCATCGATAGTTGCTAAAACTTTACTCATTATGTGAAATCTCCTTTGATTTTAGTTATTTTGCGAGGTTAATTTCTCGCACGCATTGCTTTTATTATATTGTTTGACAGTATGGAT
>CAYLUV010000285.1:0-1346 GCA_964386955.1 uncultured Lachnospiraceae bacterium | reverse complement strand
AGATAACACTTACAGAAAGGCAGGTGTTACCATGTTCGCAGATAGAGCAAAGATTTATATTCGTTCCGGTAAAGGCGGAGATGGACATGTAAGTTTCCGTAGAGAGCTTTATGTACCAAATGGCGGTCCGGACGGCGGCGACGGCGGCAAAGGGGGAGACCTTTTGTTCGTTGTGGACGAGGGACTGAACACATTGACAGATTTCCGTCACATTAGAAAATATTGTGCTGGAGATGGTCAGGAAGGCGGCAAACGCAAATGCAGCGGTGCTAGCGGAGAAGATTTGATTGTGAAGGTTCCACCAGGAACTATTATTAAAGACGCAGAAACAGGAAAAGTAATCCTGGATATGGCAAATAAGACTGAGCCGGTTGTTTTATTAAAGGGCGGTCGTGGAGGCGCTGGAAATAGACATTATGCCACTGCCGTTATGCAGGCACCAAAATATGCACAGCCTGGACAACCAGCCCAGGAACTTTGGGTACAGTTGGAGCTGAAGGTGATTGCGGACGTTGGATTGGTAGGTTTCCCTAACGTTGGTAAGTCTACATTTTTATCCCGTGTAACCAATGCAAAGCCAAAGATTGCAAACTACCATTTCACAACCTTAAATCCGAACCTGGGTGTTGTAGATTTGGCAGAGGGACAGGGCTTTGTTATCGCCGATATTCCAGGTATTATTGAAGGCGCTTCAGAAGGTGTGGGACTTGGATTTGAGTTTCTTCGTCACATTGAGCGTACCAAAGTAATCATCCATATGGTAGATGGCGCTTCTGTGGAAGGACGCGATCCAATCGCAGATATTAGAGCCATCAACGAAGAATTAGAAAAATACAATCCAGACATTTTAAAACGTCCACAGGTTATTGTTGCCAACAAGATGGACACATTGATGGAAGATGAGCAGGAAGACGTTATTTCCCTCTTAAAAGAGGAATTTGAGTCCGAAGGTATTCGTGTTATGGCTATCTCAGCCGTAAGCGGACAGGGCGTAAAAGAGCTTTTATGGCATGTAAATGACCTTCTTTCCACACTTCCAGAAGAACCAGTGGAATTCGAACCAGAGATCGTAATCGAGAATACACAGGACGTACAGGAAGGCATTACTGTCATGAAGAGCGACGAGGAAGAGGGTGTCTTTTTGGTGGAAGGTCCAAGTGTGGAGCGTATGCTTGGTTACACCAACTTGGAATCCGAAAAAGGATTCGATTTCTTCCAGAAATTCCTGAAAGAAAAAGGTATTTTGGAGGAACTGGAAGCTCTTGGCATTGAAGAGGGCGACACTGTAAAACTTTACAACTTAGAATTTGATTATTACAAATAAATCGGAGGAAACAAACATATGA
>CAYLUV010000284.1:0-1358 GCA_964386955.1 uncultured Lachnospiraceae bacterium | reverse complement strand
CGGTACGCTTTTCCTTTTGCATGAGGAACGCACCATCGGCACAGCCCAGCAAGCCGGTTGTACCGGAGATCATCTCAAAGCGGTCACCTGCCTGTTGCTTTCGGGTGTGGTGTACCAGCAGAACGCACACGCCGTATTTATCGGCAATTCCTATGAATTTTCAATAGTTAAATTGAATTTGTTGTGATGGAGGTGGAAAAAAGAAAGTTTATTACCTATGAAACAGAAAGAGAGCCTGCTTCCTGCCTTTTGGGGAAGCAGGCTCTCTCTTTATTGATTAGAAGTGGATTGCGATTTTGCATTCAACGCGATATGTCTGGTGAGGGTCAGCAGTTCCAGAACAGGAATGCCAACAGCGGCCAGGGTGAAGTATCTTAGAATTTGGAGGCATTGCTCTTTGACCTGAGCAGCGGTTTGGAAAATGCTGTGATCTGTTATGCCCAATCCCCGGAGGGAATCGAAAATCAAAGTGAGTTCTTCTTTGTAATGGGCAAAATCAAAAATATTGCTGCGGGGAAGTATAGATGCCGGGAGATCAATTCCTTGCAGCATATGCCACATAAAGAACAGGGAAGAAACTACAATCACAACATTAAGCCACAGGATTTTTTTGTTGTCCAACGCACGGATACTTAGACAACAGGAACAAAAACAGAGGATAACGCCCAACATCAGCAAAGCAAAAACCGTCACCACTGCTGGTAGTTCTTCTAAAAACGCTTCCACCTCAGTCACGCTAAAAATACGATCTGCTAAATCTGTTGTGATTGAGCTTATTTTAGCATTGTGCTGAAAAAAAGGAAATTGGGCATCTGTCATATTCAGCAGAAGCGCATTTTCATTTTGTGCTGCGACTTTAGCGTTCGAGGGCAGAGAACATTCTTGTGGAACACCGTAACTAAAAAATGCAAGATACTGGTCGTCTGCGGTTTCATATTCTTCGATGACCTCGACTCTATCTCCATTTTGGGGCTGACGGGATGCCGATTTGATAAAATTGTAAGTTTGAACGTTTCCGTTAAAATAGATTTGACTCTGAACATAATCAGCACGCCATGATGAGAGCTCCTGACTTCTTAGGCCGCTATCCCAGCCACTTCCTTCGGCAACTTCATAGAAATGTTCTCCATCCTCGTCGAGGAATAGCATTGTCAACGGAAACTTCAAAGTACTTCCGATGGATTTTCGAGCAATAATTTCTACCTGTGTCAGCATTTCTATTTCAATTTTCTGTGAAAAGATCGAACAGACAACCAGAAGATAGAAAATTAAAGTAAAAACACATAAAACCGTCTTTTTCATGCCTACTTTTCACCTCCGATAGAAATACCCTCTACCAGTTCCTGGTTATAGTAGGA
>CAYLUV010000283.1:0-1359 GCA_964386955.1 uncultured Lachnospiraceae bacterium | reverse complement strand
GATAAGATCATTGAAGATTTTGCACAGGAAAACGGTATCACTCTGGATTCTGCCGTTGACGGATGGACAACAGAAGAGATGATGACATTTATCACAGATAACAAGATTCCATGTCCTACCTGCGGTGCCCATGATTTTACAGATATCAGACAGTTCAACCTGATGTTTAAGACATTCCAGGGTGTAACAGAGGATGCAAAAAATACAGTATATTTAAGACCTGAGACAGCACAGGGTATCTTTGTAAACTTTAAAAACGTACAGAGAACAAGCCGTAAGAAGATTCCATTTGGTATTGCACAGGTTGGTAAATCTTTCCGTAACGAGATTACACCTGGTAACTTCACTTTCCGTACCAGAGAATTTGAGCAGATGGAGCTTGAATTCTTCTGCGAACCAGATACAGACTTAGAATGGTTCCAGTACTGGAGATCCTTCTGTATCAACTGGTTACAGTCCTTAGGTATCAAGGAAGACGAGATGAGACTTCGTGACCACGATGCAGATGAACTTTCCTTCTATTCCAAAGCTACAACAGATATCGAATTCTTATTCCCATTTGGCTGGGGCGAGCTTTGGGGTATCGCAGACCGTACAGACTATGACTTAACACAGCATCAGAATGTATCCGGTCAGGATATGAGCTATTTTGACGACGCAAAGAAGACAAAATATGTTCCATATGTAGTAGAACCATCTCTCGGTGCAGACCGTGTGACACTGGCATTCCTCTGTGCAGCATACGATGAAGAAGAATTAGAGGGCGGCGATGTTCGTACAGTCCTTCACTTCCATCCAGCACTGGCACCAGTGAAGATTGGTGTACTGCCACTTTCCAAGAAATTAAACGAAGGCGCAGAAAAGATTTACATGGAACTTTCCAAGTACTACAACTGCGAATTCGATGATAGAGGAAACATCGGAAAACGTTACAGAAGACAGGATGAAATCGGAACTCCTTTCTGTATCACATACGATTTTGAATCTGAAGAAGACGGCTGCGTAACCGTTCGTGATCGTGACACAATGGAACAGGAAAGAATCAAAATCGCTGACTTAAAAGAATATTTTGAAGAAAAGATGAGATTTTAGTCTAAAATCAAAAAAGTTTTTTACAAAATGACCAGTGAGGCAGAGCATTTTTGCTCTGTCTCATTTTTAGATTATAACATTTTATATAATTTTTTCGAAGAAAATGAAAAAAGATTAACTTTTTGTTAAAAACAGGTAGCTTTTTTGAAAAAATATGGTATAATCTTATGTGCTTAAAAAGTGCTGACGCAATTTAAAAACTTTTAATCTTATAGGAGGTCATTACAAATGGCAAAATGGGTTTATATGTTCACAGAAGGTGACGCA
>CAYLUV010000282.1:0-1372 GCA_964386955.1 uncultured Lachnospiraceae bacterium | reverse complement strand
CCGTCGAACTGAAGTACAAGTACAGGAAAATGGCCGGCGGACACCATCGTGTCCATGGTACCGACACTTCGGCGGAGTTCAACCGCGACGTTTTCCTGCTCACTGGGCATTCTGCCGAGGAATGGGAGGCGGGCATTCCGACAGGCGAGATCAAGCCCGTCCTTCCTGTTTCGGGATGGACGGCCGTATCCGATTTCAATCCGTTCAGGTTAGGTATTTCCAAGCCCGTCGCCGCGCCGGAGATTTCGAATGAGCACGTATTCCTGAGGAACAAGTACATCAACGATGAATTCACGGAAGGGAGTTTTCGAGGGCGTCCGTGCATAGTCAAGAAGACCTCGAAGGCCGTGTGGTCGATTGGGAATGAGTATCGGCTTTCCGCGCGAATGCACGCTGTTGCGCCGACGTGCGTTCCATGCCCATTTATGTGGCATCTGGCGGACGATCGGAAGTCGGCGTTTCTGGTGACGGCGAAGGTGGTAGGCGCGTCTCTCACGGAATTGATTGCGAATGGCGTGTCCGACGCACAGGCGGACTCGTTCGCCGCCGATGTTCTGTACCTGGCCGATGCGCTGAAGGTGACTGGGATTGTCCATCGCGATCTCTTTTCCGACAATCTTCTGCTTGACGCGGACGGACATCTCAAGGCGATCGACTGGCAGCTCGCCGTCGATCGCGGGAACTATCGTGAAGATCCATGGGTTGCGCGGCACTGGAAGTTCAGGTTCGTTATCTTCGGCGTGAATCGCGAACTCGGGCTTGGCGTGTGGAACGACTATTTGGCGCTCGCTGACGTTCTGCGTCGGTTGCCGCAGACCGTGGCGGTGAAAACGGCGATTGAGAGACTTGTCGCGGAGGCAGAGGAGATGTCGTTCGCCCATCCGCCCGACCGTCTGACGAGATTCAAGCTGCGTTTGTACGGACTGTCTCTGCGAATCCAGATGCTGCTCAGGGGACGTGGGCACCGAAAGTATGCCCAGCTTGAGCGCCGCTGGCGCACGGCGTGCGAACGGTGGAGAACGGAAGGCTAGATATTCGCCGCCGCATTACAGTTCGCTTTTGAGAGTGCCCGTTATGATGATTATTACAACTTACCACGCGCATTTGGGAGATCATTTGTCAAAGTAAATGCGACTAAATTTGTGTCATGATGACCCATGGTCACATTCTGTTGTTCCGAAAACGGCTTCACGTGGGCGACACGCGGCGGAATTCCTGCCGGGAATGCCTGTTCAGGGCATAGTTGCCCCACCCCAGGTGCATTATGTTTTTTCGGAACACGTGGATACGACTATGATAGCCGCATTTACTTTGACAAGTGACTGAAAAAAAAAATGGAGGGAATCTCGATTTACAGTTGCAATAAAAAAAA
>CAYLUV010000281.1:0-1373 GCA_964386955.1 uncultured Lachnospiraceae bacterium | reverse complement strand
TAAAATATGTCATTTTACATGTAAGTTTAAAATTATTTTTACATGAAAAATTTACAACAAAATCTTTGATTGGTTGTATTTTGATTGGCATTGGGACATTAATCATGGTTTTATAATTTTGAAATAGAGGCAATCTTAAATTTTCGGAGGAATTGAAAGATGGATGATCGATTAGAAAAACAATTAGCATTTGCTTTGGAAATTGATAAGGTAAAAAATATATTTAGACAAACGCATTTATCCGGTCATGGAAGGAATGAAAATGATGCCGAACATTCTTGGCATATGGCAGTGATGGCATATTTACTCAGAGAATATTCTAATGAAAAAGTAGATATCGGAAAAGTAATGTTGATGTGCTTGATTCATGATATTGTGGAAATTGATGCGGGTGATACATATGCTTATGATACTGAAGGTTTGCAAACACAAAAAGCGAGAGAAAATGCAGCAAAAGAACGTATTTTTTCAATATTACCACAGGAACAAAAAGAAGAAATGATAGCTCTTTTTGATGAATTTGAAGCTTTTGAAACAGCAGAAGCAAAATTTGCGCGAGCAATGGATAATCTTCAGCCACTTTTGCTCAATAATAGTAACGATGGGGATGATTGGCGCGACCATCAGGTGACACTGGAACAGGTTTATCAGCGACAGAGTAAAACAAGATTGGGTTCAGAAAAATTGTTTGAAGTTACAGACCAGCTATTAAAGGAGAACGTAAAAAAAGGAAGTTTAAAGGTATAGATTGCAGAAAATCGGGGTTTATAGAATGACAGAAAAAGAAAAGATGTTAAATCAGATGCTGTATGATGCAAATTACGACGAAACTTTATTGAAAGAGCGATTGCAGGCAAAAGATTTATGTCACGCATATAATCAGCTGTTACCATCAAATTTAGAAGAACAAAAGTCGGTTATGGACAGGCTTTTGGGTAAAATACATGGTGATTTTACAATTGTTGCACCTTTTTGGTGCGATTACGGTTACAATATTGAAATTGGCAAAGATTTTTTTGCAAATCATAATACAGTAATTTTAGATTGTGGCAAAGTCACCTTTGGTAACCATGTATTTGTGGGACCAAACTGTGGATTTTATACAGCAGGACATCCAATCGACTATGAACGAAGAAATCAAGGGCTGGAATATGCATACCCGATTACGGTTGGGGATAATGTATGGTTCGGCGCTGGGGTTCATGTGATGCCTGGAGTAACTATTGGAAATAATGTCGTTATCGGTGGTGGAAGTGTTGTTGTTAAAGATATACCGAGTGATTGCGTGGCAGTAGGGAATCCATGTCGTGTCGTTCGAGCGCTAACGGAAGAAGAATAAAAGAATCGGATGGCACAGAAGTAAAACTCTGTAC
>CAYLUV010000280.1:0-1384 GCA_964386955.1 uncultured Lachnospiraceae bacterium | reverse complement strand
GCAGGCTCAGCAGCGCCTTGAAGATCTCCATGTCGTCCGGCGTGGTGAGCTTGATGTTCTTCTCGGAGCCGGCGCAGAAATAGATGGTCTCGCCCAGCTCCACCATCATGGTGCAGGACGCGACGGAATTGGTGATGCCCTGTTCCAGCGCGCGGCGATGGGCGCTGCAGATTGTGCCGATGGGGAAGCCTTGCGGCGTCTGGGTGCGCTTGAGCTTGTCGCGCGGATAGCTGGCGCAGGTGGAAATCTGATCCTCGGTCTCCAGCATGGCCTCCTGACAGGGGATGGTCACGATCGCAGAGCCGCGCTCGCGGGTGGTGGCGATGCAGCCAGAGATGATGTCCTGCGAAACCATCGGGCGGATGGCGTCGTGGATGAGCACCAGATCGTCCGCAGCGTAATGCTTTTCCAGCTCGAACACGCCGTTTCGGATGCTCGACTGGCCGTTGGCTCCGCCGGGGATGATGTGCTTCAGCTTGGTGACGCCGTACTGGCGCGCGTAGGCGCTGAGAATGGATTCCCAGCCCTCGACGCAGACCACGGCGATCACGTCGATGTCGGGGTGCTTCTGGAAGGCCTCCATCGTGTAGGCGATGACGGGCTTATCATGTACGGTGAGAAACTGCTTGGGAATCTCCTGTCCCATGCGCATGCCGCGACCGCCGGCGATGATCAGTGCAATATTCATTCCATAGACCTCCGAATCATTTCAGGCTGTCAAAAAGACTTTCTGACACTCTATAATATAATCCAATTTCTATTATAAGCGTTTCTCCAGCTTTTGTCAAACGGGCGGCGGGGATCGGCGCGTTGAGGAGCATGTTTTCTGAAAATATAAAGGGAGCATACAGAAAGTTTACATAACTCAAAGTTTTTGGAAAATTCATTGAAACTACACAAAGCTTTCGTTATACTGTATTTGGTTAAATTTGTATGAAAAAGGGGTGTACTTATGGTATCGATGTCTTTGGTCTACCTCGTCTCGTTTCTTGCCGTGGCCGTGGCAATGGCCGTGGCTGTGTACCTTCACCTGTGGGTGAAGAAGCAGCCCGTCGAGAACAAGACCATCATCCATGTGTCCAAGCTCATCAGCGAGGGCGCAAACACCTTCATGCGCAAGGAATACCAGATTCTGGCTGCGTTCGCGGGCGTTTTCTGCGTGATTCTGTTCGTGCTGCTGCCCGAGCCCATCTGGAAGACCACCTCTATCAGCCGCAATATTGGCATGGTGGTTGCTTACATTGCCGGCACGGTGCTGTCCGCCATCGCGGGCAAGATGGGCATCATCGTTGCCACCAATTCCAACGGTCGCTGCGCTGAGGCGGCGAAGAAGGGCATTGCGCCCTCCTTCCTGATCGGCTTCCGCGGCGGCGCCGTGATGGGT
>CAYLUV010000279.1:0-1396 GCA_964386955.1 uncultured Lachnospiraceae bacterium | reverse complement strand
GAACAGAAGAAAAAAGTTGGTGGTCTTTTACTCTCTGCTGCTTTAACTTCCATGTTAACTGGTATTACAGAGCCACTTGAATTCACTTTCCTTTTCGTTGCTCCTGTATTATATGTCATCCACTGTGTATTTGCCGGTGCTGCTTACATGTTCATGCACATCTTCAACGTAGGTGTTGGTATGACATTCTCCGGCGGTCTGATTGACATGACTCTCTTCGGTATTATGCAGGGAAATGCAAAGACAAACTGGATCTGGATCGTAATCGTAGGTATCGTATACTTCTTCGTATACTACTTCCTCTTCAGCTTCCTGATCAAGAAAATGGACTTAAAAACACCTGGTCGTGACGACGAAGCAGAAGAAGTAAAACTCTACACAAGAGCTGACGTGAATGCAAAAAATGCAGAAGGCACAGAATCCGCAGATGATATCCTTTCTATCCTCATTACAAAAGGTCTCGGCGGAAAAGCAAACATCAGCGACGTTGACTGCTGTATCACTAGACTTCGTTGTACTGTAAAAGATGCTTCCTTAGTATCCGAAGCTGTTCTGAAACAGACTGGCTCTAAGGGTGTAATCCAGAAAGGAACTGGTGTACAGATCGTATACGGTCCAAAAGTAACAGTAATCAAATCCGATTTGGAACATTTCCTTTCCACAAAAAAATCTGATGAAATCACAGCAGATTACGATGTAGAAGGAACTGCAAACACAGAAGTTGCTTCTGAAACTGTTTTTGCAGCAGAAGAAACAACCGTTGCTGTACTACAGGAAATTGCAAACCCAATCGAAGGAAAAATCCTTCCTTTAGCAGAAGTAAATGACGCTGTATTCTCCTCCGAAATGCTCGGCACCGGATTTGCCGTAGAACCAACTGTAGGAGAAACTTATGCACCAATCGCAGGAACAATCTCTGCCGTATTTGATACCAAACATGCCATCGGTATGACTGGAGATGACGGCGTAGAACTTTTAATCCACATGGGACTTGACACAGTCAAATTAGAGGGCAAAGGATTTGACGTGAAAGTAAAAGTGGGCGATCATGTGGCTGCTGGAGAACTTCTTGCAACCTTCGATATCGACTTTATTAAAGAACAGGGTTACCCTGTTACTACACCAGTTGTAATCAGCAACACCGATGCTTTCGCTAAAATCAGCGCTCCAAAAACAGGAGATGCCAAAGTTGGCGATATCATCGTTGCGGTAGAATAGTTTGGAATCATTATCTAAAAAAAACCTTTAACTTAAATCTTCTTTGGAAGAGGGACCCCGTTGGTCCCTCTTCCTTTTTTTGTTTTATGACATATTTTTGCTCTCGCGGAGACATCTCAGGCAAAGAATTGCCTAAGATGTCTCTTTTTTTGCCTTATTTTTATCTGTCATTCGTCTT
>CAYLUV010000278.1:0-1404 GCA_964386955.1 uncultured Lachnospiraceae bacterium | reverse complement strand
GGATCATGTTCACGCTCTTCATGTTCGCCGGGAAGCCGGTGGCTTCGCATTCGACTTCCTTGTAGAAGAAATAGTCGTTCACCTTGTAACGATAGAGCGTACCCATGAGCGCATCCGCCTTCGCGTTCTCAAGCGCATCGTACGTGGCCGAGGCCTTGGCCGCATGGACGCTGCGGCTGGCGTCGAACGTGGGCACGGGCGCGAACCGGCCGTCGGAGGAGGCAAAGATCCAGAACCAACAGGAGGCCATACCCGTCCCCTTCACGCGCTCGTTCTTGATCGAGTAGTCGATGTAGTACGGATTGCAACTCCCGTCCGTCATCGTCGGCGCAAGTTGCGTATCGCGTTCGACATGGTAGGATTGGCATCCCGCCATCAGCAAGACCGCACCGGCGGCCAACATCATCTGTTTCATCATTTTCTCCTTCTTTTGTTGTTTATACCGTAATTTTCCAGTTGCGTCTCCGCCCGAACGGAGCAGACACCCCCTCTTCGTCGGAAACGGCAGAAATCATACCATTTTTTTTTTTACCTCTGTCAATGAGGCAATTTTCGCAAATTTATCATGCCTCCTGCTACCAACGCCAATGGTCAGTTCTCCTCATCCACCCGCGCCTTGAGCGCCAGGTCAAGGTATTATGACGTTTCCCCTCCCCTCTCACACAACTTGCAATCTCGCCCGAACCCTTTCACGAACCGCTGGTATTCGCATAACGACGAGAATGCCAGCAGGCCGTTTTTGACGAAGAGAATCTCGCCCAGCGCGCCACCACCAAGAATGTGCGCGAGCACGTCGTGCTTGACCACAATCTCGGCATGGATTCCGTCTCCCTCCCAGTCACGACCTGTTCGCCAAAATCCGCTTCCGACCATCGATACGTGGAACGGCTTTCGGCTTGACATATTCGTCAAGTGCGGTGATCAGCTTCATGCGTTCGTCAAGCGAACCGAAGAATGTCGATTTGCCGCCGAGATATCCGCACCGTTTCACGACGAAAGATTTTTGACTTTCTTTGTCAGCAATACATCGGAGGATTGCAGACGCCGTCTGAATAGTCCTTAATGTTTCGCTTGCAAAGACGGCCGCATCCCCTGCATGGACAAATTTTGCAAGTGCACCTCCAAAGGCCAAAGCATCCGCTCTGCCTTTCTTCGTTATCGAAAGCCGTGCGCCAAACGTCGTGTCTGAGGGATCAAGAGGCGGACACTCTGCGTGACGGATAAGCAGAATCACCCGCAAGCCATATGTCCTCAATGCCTGTTCAATGTCGCGCAACGTGATTTGCCCTTGAACATTTCTGATCGCCGGTTTCCCGGAGATTTCGCCCTCTGCAAACGCCCTTTCCATACGTCGCCGAACGTCTGCCTCGCTGTGTACATCATTCATACTGGGCGAGACATTTT
>CAYLUV010000277.1:873-1433 GCA_964386955.1 uncultured Lachnospiraceae bacterium | reverse complement strand
TGTCATAAAGTAGCGGATTATGTCCGGGTGCGTCACCGTCACGGGACCGCCCTTGGCGATCTGCTTTTTGAATAGCGGCACGACAGAGCCGTTGCTGCCCAGCACGTTGCCGAAGCGCACGGCAACGAATTCCGTCGTTATCTCGCCGAGTGTGTCATCGACGGGGGCAACATGCGTACTCAGCCGGGGGATAGACCCGGCGCGTCCCGCCTTAATGCGCCTGTCGAAGCTTTGCACCACCATCTCGCAAAGCCGCTTCGACGCGCCCATGATGTTTGTGGGGTTGACGGCCTTGTCGGTGGAAATCAGCACGAAGCGTTTGCAACCGTGCGTCATCGCCGCGTAAGCTGTTTTGTACGTGCCGAGTACGTTGTTTTTCACGGACTCACAGGGGCTGTCCTCCATGAGTGGAACGTGCTTGTGCGCCGCCGCATGGAAAACAAGCTCCGGGCGATACTCTGCGAATACCTGCTCCAGTCGGCGGCTGTCGCGCACCGAGCCTATGAGCGTGACGAGGTCAAGCCGCGGGTACTTGTCGCGTAGCTCAAGCTGAATATCGT
>CAYLUV010000277.1:0-863 GCA_964386955.1 uncultured Lachnospiraceae bacterium | reverse complement strand
CGTTGTTTTCGTATATGTCGAAAATTATGAGAGTTTTAGGGCTGTGCGCGGCGATCTGGCGGCACAGCTCGCTCCCTATAGAGCCGCCTCCGCCTGTTACGAGAATAGTTTTGCCCGAAATGAAGGCAAAAACCTCGTCCATGTTTATCTTTATTGCCTCACGACCGAGAAGGTCTTCTATGGAAACGTCCTTTATCGAATTAGCGTCCACGATTTGCCCCATCTGCCGATAGAGTACGGAAACCTGCTTCAGCTCGCAATCGGTTTCCGAGCAAATGCTGAGTATGTCGCGCTTCTCTTCCACTGTCGCGCTCGGTATGGCGAGGATTATTTTGTCTATTTTGTGCTTTTCGACATTGCTGAATATGTCGTTTCGTCCGCCGACGACGGGAACGCCCTCCATAAAGCGGTTCCACTTGTTTGGGTTATCGTCGATTATGCAGCACACCTTGTCGCGTGAGCCTGCCGAGTGGTTGAGATCGCGCAGTATCATCTGACCTGCCGCACCCGCGCCTATCAGCATCACCCGCTTTGCCACCGTGCCTGTGCTGCCGGAACGCTTGAAGCCCAGCACGATTCTGTATGAGAATCTTACGCCTATCGTCAGTACGAATTGCAACGCAATGCCGATGAAGTAATAGGTCATGGGCATGTGCGGGATCTGCGCGGTCGTACCCATGATGTGAGACTGCACAATTGTGCCGACGACTTGGGAAACAAGCGTTATCACCGTTGCAACTATAGATAGGTACATCTCATGTGCGCCGGCAAACCGCCATATGCTCTTATAAAGCTTACAGCACCAGAATACTATAAGGCAAAACACCGTGTAAAACGGCGCAAAGGTACGCAGTGCGTCTATA
>CAYLUV010000276.1:0-1452 GCA_964386955.1 uncultured Lachnospiraceae bacterium | reverse complement strand
CCTCGTAAGTGTCGCATCCCATGTTGAACGGATACGTGTACGGGTTTTGTATTATTCCATCACTAATTTATTGGTTTTCTTCAAGAATTTCGCCGGGATTGAGCGATCTAGCTGCCAGGTGATATTCATGGGCTTACTGCCCTCGTGCTTGACGTAATTGGCCGTACCAAGATAGGTGTACGCTTCGACACCACCCGTCACTCGGTCCTTCTTGAACTCGCGGACGAACAACAGGACCTTGCTACCGTGTTCTGCGTGATGGATGTAGCGCTGTCCAGTGGGTGAATTCTCTGCGGTGGTACTTTGGCTTTGCCAGTGGAATAGACATTCATTGATGGAGTAGTCGTTGTACATGGTCGTGGGGGAATAGTCCTTATCGGTCTTGTTGAGTGTCACAAAGAACACGTCAAGTTTCTTTTCGGACAACCATTTGACGCCTTCATGTACAGTGTCAGGCTTCATGAAGTCCATGGCCACCAGCAGCTGGTCACGGGTATAGGTACAGTGCAGATCCAATGGACAATCAAAACCTAGATCTACTGGTTCGTCAATGAAATCAATTTGTTCGAAACGGTATTTGAGGAGTTCCAACAATTCACCCAATAGAACTGGGCTGTTGGCAAGCGCGCAAAGATTGTCCACGACTTCTTGACCCTTCCAGGCGTCTGCCGCTTTGTCCCATATTGTGATGTAGAACATCTGCATCATGCGTTTTTCAACATCTGTCATGGCGTTGAAATCAACATCTGGCAATTTGGGTAGAATATTTTGCAGGAACGTAATCCAACGGCGGGAGTCGATATCTGCAAACCGTGTCAGGGCTTTTGTCAGCACGTTCTCTAACGGTTCCGTAAAGTCCTCAATTACGCCTGCTTTTGCGCAAATACGGGAGAAGGACGAATACTTGTAAATCGATTTGGGCCCCAAGTGATAATGGTTCAGGAAGTTCGCCAGCGTCAAATCCAAATGGCAATCTTCGGTAAAGGTGGCGACACGAGCGACCAAGCCCGCCGTACTGCCGTAGGCCGCACGGATGTTATTTAGAATGTATTTGGCAGCTTTCTTTTCCAACTGAATATAACAGCCTCTGGGAGCCGACGTAAAGCCCTTCTGGATCTCGTGGTCAACGCGAGGTGTCGTATGAGACAGAAGAGCCGCAAATTTTTCTTCAAAGTTGTATCTTTTATTTGCCTGGCCGATGAAATCCAGCACAGTCAGGCATTCTTTGTCTTCCGCCAGACGCAGACCACGGCCGAGTTGTTGTAAAAACACCGTGAGGGATTCGGTGGGACGCAGGAAAAGAATGGTATTGACTTCGGGAATATCTACGCCTTCGTTGTAGAGGTCCACAACGAAAATGAAACGTACCTTACCGGTCACCAAGCGATGTTTGGCGTCCTTTCTTTCATCATCAGAGGAATCTCCGGTCAGGAACATGGATGGAATTTGATG
>CAYLUV010000275.1:0-1459 GCA_964386955.1 uncultured Lachnospiraceae bacterium | reverse complement strand
CGAAAACTTGACGAACGTCGTCATCGGCCTGGCCGCGGACAATACGATTTCAAGCCTAATTTTCGACGGATGTTCGAAATTAACGCGCGTGACGTTCACGGGGGCGCCGCCAAGGTTCTCGACCTTCGCGAACGACGCGGAGCATGTTGTGTTTAGCGCGGCGGAGTTTGCCACGACGTTCATCGTGCCGGCCAGGGACGCATGGGCGGCGTGGCTGAAGCCGTTTGAGGCGTCGGGCGATTTCGTACGTTTCTCCGACGCGGAGATACTTACCTACCATAACGAGAATCCCGATTTGCCCGTGCGCATCGGCACCGTGTCCACGAACGTGTTCCGTTCGGCTCACGCGCAGTATGTGGCGCTCGCCTACGACATGGCCGCCGTCGACGAATGGGTGACGTACGATTCGTTCTTCGGCGATTCAGTCGAGATTGCTTCAAGTGAATTTACACCCGTCGATGGGAAGCTGCCGCTCGGGTCTCCCTACACGGCTACGCTCGTCGCGAAGCCGAATGCGGCGCGTGGCGGCACGTTCCTCGGCTGGTACGGCGATGTGCCGGGCGGCAAGGTTACGAATGCGACGGTGACGGTGTCGCTGGCCTACAAGGCGGGCGGGCGGCGGCCGTGGATATTCGCGCGTTTCGTGCATCCCTGGACCGTGACGGTCGACGGAAGCAACGCGCTTCTCGACAACGGGCAGTTCCGTCTGCAGGCGACGGTTGTCGATTCGGAAAAGCGGACGCTTCAGTTGGGGCGTACCGCTGTCGGGTCGTTCTACGCGCCCGACAACACGGGCGATGGCGTGTGCGATCTGGGCGGTACGGTAACGGACGCTACTGGTACGGCGTGGACGTTTTCGAAGATTTCAGGGAATTTTGCCGTATTTTCGTCCGTCATGGACAACACCGTACCGGGGGCGTCCACGCTCGTGACGCCGGGTACGCTGGCCTCTTGGCCGTACGCCCAGAACTTCCATGCGACGAACCGCCGGGCCACGTACGAGAACATCGTCATCGACGAGCCGACGGCGGACGGTGGGTTCACGGGGTGGCAGTTTGCGAATCAGAAACGTCTTCGCCGAATCATCGTCCGTGCGCCGAAGTTTAATTTCTACGACAGGCTCGAAGGGACGTTCTACGGCACACAGATTGCCGACACGGATCTGGGCTGGTGGCGTCTGGACGGCATGAAACAGTTTTCTTCGTCGGCGACCGAGCAGAATCTGATTGGAAACGGCCCCAATTGGTCGGGAAACAGTTGGGCGGACGTGTGGTGTTGCTACGGGACGTTGACGCTGCCGTCCATTTCGACCGTCGGGCCGTTTGTCTTCGACGGTGCCAAGGGATTATCTGCGCTGGCGTTGGGGACGGGCGACCGCAATTCCCGTGTGACGGCGATTGGCGAGAGGGCGTTTCGCAACTGTTTTGGTATGACGAGCATTGTCGTCAACGCGGCGGCG
>CAYLUV010000274.1:0-1461 GCA_964386955.1 uncultured Lachnospiraceae bacterium | reverse complement strand
AAAGATATTTTTTGTAATCAGCGAAGAAGATGCCATCTGTCCTGAGTGTGGAAGCCCTCTATGCAGGAGGGATAAGAAGCGCAGAATTTATAAGGAAGCCGGTGGGAAGAAGCAGTGGTTTGTAATAAACCGCCTGAAGTGCACGAACGGGAAATGTAAAAAGCTGCACAGCGAACTGCCGGACTGCATGATTCCGTACAAGCATTACGGTGCCCAAATCATAGAAGATGTAGTGGATGAGGTAGTTGGACCGGACGATCCGGGAACAGAGAATTATCCGTGTGAAGCCACGATGAAGCACTGGAAATGGTGGCTGTTTCAGAATGAGGCAAATATGAACGGACAGATGAAATCGGTGCTGCACCATCTCCTGGATTTAAAAACAGAGTTCCTGAAATCCGGTGATTCTTTGCTGGAGGAACTCAGGGAAAGAATAAGCCCCGGGTGGCTGTCTGTAGTTAGCCGGTTCATATATAACAGTGGAGGCCGGATAGAGCCGTATCCGGAAGTTTAAGATTATGCACCCACTTTTGTGTGCTGTCACGGAAAGTCTGTAATAAAGTGAACTCAAAAGGAAAAGGAGGTAGCTTTATGCAGAATAAGGAAGTAAAGAAGTGGCAGGATGAAGAAGCATTGAGACGCTATCAAATGATAGCCCCGCTTCTGGATGAGGATCTCGACGAGGCAAAAAGAAGGCAGCTTCGGGAGGAGATCGCGGCGAAAAATGAGATATCCAAACGCAGTTTGTACCGGTATGAAGCAAAGTACAGAGAGGAATCATTTACCGGACTGCGGCCGATGAACCGTGAAAAGCGCCGTTCCCAGGCACTGCCGGAGAACTGGGATGAAATCGTGGGTGAAGCAATCCAACTAAAGAGGGAGGTACCCAGACGCAGTGTGCGTCAGATCATAAAGATACTGGAGATTGAAGGATATGCGCCGCCCGGAGTCATCAAGGCATCCACGCTGCAGAGGTATCTGTACAATGCGGGACTGGGGGTAAAGCAGATGAAGCGTTATGGCGAGAAGCGGGAAAGCACATCGAGACGCTTCTGCAGGGCGCACAGAATGGAACTGTTGCAGGGAGACATTAAGTATGGCCCGGATATCCGGCTGTCGGACGGAAGGCTTATCAAGACCTATCTGTCCTCGCTGATAGATGACCATTCCCGGTATATCGTGCAGTCGGAGTTTTATGATAACCAGCGTCAGGAAGTGGTGGAGGATACCTTTCATAAGGCAATCTTAAAGCACGGAAAATGTGATGCCTGCTATCTCGATAATGGGACGCAGTACACCACAAATCAGTTGCATACAGCCCTTGCGAAGCTGGGAATCCGTGTGCTCCATGCAAAACCCAGAGCCTGTGAATCAAAGGGAAAAATAGAAAAATTCCACCAGAAGGTGGACCAGTTCATAGCGGAGATACGGATAGCCCCGGTACATTCGCTGGAAGAACTG
>CAYLUV010000273.1:0-1464 GCA_964386955.1 uncultured Lachnospiraceae bacterium | reverse complement strand
GTCGCCCCTCTGATGTGCAGAGGGGCGACAGGGGCAGTTCCGGACTGTGAATGGCTATGCGTGCGGCCCCATCATGCGGGGAGCTCGTCACGCTCACCGTCAATAATGCCGGGGATGAAGTGCGCATCGTTGTCAGGCAGCACAGGGGCACCGTCCTGATACTCGCAGATATTCTCGGCGATGGTGGCGTGGTTGATGGCACGCTGCTCATTCATGTTCTTGATCTGCATACGCATCCCGTTGGAGAGCTCACGAACGGCGGCCAGCTGTTCACCGGTGAAGTCGTAGAGCTTCTTGAACACAGCAATGCTGTAGTCGTGGGGGCCGTTGGTCACTTTCTTCAAGGTGATCTGGACAACGCCTGCACAGATACCGCGCTTGCGGCTGAGGAAGGCGGCGCTGACGAAGTCGTTGTAGCCCTTCAGGCTCGTGGGAGGCAGGGCCAGCTGGATGGGCAGAGACTCGCCGCTGCGGAGGATATAGAGCATCCGCATATTCTTACAGGCCTTACCGTTTCCGCCCTTGCTGTCGCTGCCAAACTTATTGAGCAGGCAGTCCTGACACATACCACCGGGAGTACCGAAGCCGGTCTTACCGTCCACGGACTGGCACAGAGGGGGCGCATCATCGTCATACTCGCTGCCCTCGGGCCAGTAGGCATTTGCCAGATGGGTGAACATCAGAACACCCTCAATGCTCTTGGCGTATTCGGGTTCGTCCGGATTCTCGCCGGTGAGCTCGAACTGGAGCGTACCGCCGCCGGGGATCTTGGCACGGGGGAAGCGAAGGGTAACGCCGTCCATATCCTCGGACAGCTCTTCAGCGGAGAAATCGCCCTCGATCTGAGCGGGCAGGATGAAAGGAACGCGGGTCATCATGGCATCATTGGTAGGCTGAGTATACATAGTAGTTTCCTCCTATAAATCATGTAAGTTTGATGTGGCAGGGCCGTTAAGCGGCCATGCGGGTGACTTTGTTGATGGCGCGGAACAGATCGGGCGACATGGTGAGCACACTGTAGCCGATCTCCTCCAGTTTGGAGGCACGGTCGTAGCTCTCCACGTCCTGACTGTAACGGGTCACTGCGTTGGCAAGACCGTAGAGGGTGTAATCCTTGCCCTCAATGAGGTGCTGCAGGATGCCATCGCCCTCCGGCTCGGTGATACCGAAACTGGAGCTTGCCATCTTGACGATGCCGGGGATATTGCTGGTATCCAGCTTGATCTCTGAAGTCTCACGCATCTTGTTCACCACCTGAGCGAAGCGGGCTTCGTCTACAGCGGCACGAACGGTATCCTGGATCTTCAGGATGAATGCGTGGTCATCTGCGGCCAGCGTCTCCTGCGAGTACAGGAAGAAGTTGTCGTCCGTGGTGGTGACCCGGCCGACATGGTTGCGTCTGGCCTTTGCGGCGTTGACCACCATGCCGTTGGAACACACCAGACGGTAGATCAAAGGCTGGAT
>CAYLUV010000272.1:0-1480 GCA_964386955.1 uncultured Lachnospiraceae bacterium | reverse complement strand
CCGACCCTCGCTTGTCCGAGAAGGCGGAGAACGGGACCGTCTTCGCGTACGCCTACGACGCGGCGGGGCGGCTCGTGAAGGAAGGCGACAGGACCTACCGCTACGGCTACCTCGACAAGGTCCTCTCCGTCACCGGGGGCGGAAAGTCGTTCGCCTACTCCTACCACGCCGACGGCCAGCTCGCGCGCGCGGACTACGGCGACGGGCGGTCGGAGGACTTCCTCTGGGACGGCCTCGCGCTCGTGCGGCGCGGCGACGAGCAGTTCGTCAACGAGCCGCATCCCGGCGGGGGGAGCCCCATCCTCTCGTCGAAGGGCGCCGCCTACCTCAACGACCTGCTCGGCACGACCGTCGGCACATGGGGCGGGCGCGCCGCGCAGAAGCGCAAGGAGAAGATTGTCTTGTACCAATGCTCGTGCAAGGAGTGAGATGAAGAAAATTCTTCTCCTTTGTTCCCTGCTTCTCGGCGGCTGCGTCCCCGACGAGCTCGCTTCCGCCGCCAGGCAGTTTGCGCGGGAGAACTACCCTGCCACGATTAGGAAACTTGATCGGTATCTGTCTGCTTCACGGGATGGGGGTGTCCTAGGAGAAGGGCCCGTGCGGGAGCCCCGCTACGAGGCTGCGGCGTATTTCTATCGCGGGCTGTCAAAGCGGGCGTGCCTGGTCGAACAGGCCGCAGGTGTGCCGGTGGACTTCTGCGAGTCCGGACGATTCCGGCACGGGCCGCCTCAGGACGTCTCCTTCACGCCACAGGGGATTCTGAAGGACTATCTGCGTTCGGCGGACTTGGCGCCTGATCTGGTGAAGATCATTGACTTTCATGTCGGCATGGAACTTCTGTTCGACGGCCGGCACGGCGAAGCCCTGATGCGGTTCAGGCGTTTTGTCGAGCGAATGGACTCCTCCGACCGTCGGCTGCTCGCCTCCCAGTTCGGGGACGAGGCTGGCTTGACGCGATGCGATGCGTTCGCGAGGAAGTTCGTGTCCGCCATGGCCTTGGAGGACGGGCTGGCGCGGGACATGGCACTGACGACAGAGGCCGAAAAGCTCTATCGAGACATCTTGTTTCGAAAGTCGGCTGGGCATGAACTGCACAACCTGGATCTGCTCATGAGCAGATACGCCGTCCGACGCTTCGCGTTCCTGAGGCGACATTTCAGGCCGGAGACCGGCTATGACTACCTTGCGAAGACGATGGAATGCGGCATGGATTTCCTGATTCTTCGGCAGGGGATTTCAAAGGAGGCTGTCGGTTCCTGTCTTCGGCGCGAGGGATTCGGGGAGTGGAAGTGTCTGCCGAGTTCGGGAGGGGT
Source organism: uncultured Lachnospiraceae bacterium (assembly GCA_964386955.1). GTDB lineage: Bacteria > Bacillota > Clostridia > Lachnospirales > Lachnospiraceae > SIG292. The sequence continues at coordinate 167 of CAYLUV010000272.1, read as the reverse complement.
GGCGTTGGATTGTCGGATGGGCATTCGGGTGTTCGAGGGGTCTGAAGGCGTCCCTGTGTCAGTCTGCTCCAAGAAGGCAGATTTCGACTATGTCTTGGTCGCTGTCTTCTCGGAAAGGAAAGGCGTCCTGTATTGTGCTGTCCTTGACCGCGAGGGATGGGCGCGCC
>CAYLUV010000271.1:0-1482 GCA_964386955.1 uncultured Lachnospiraceae bacterium | reverse complement strand
TGTAGGCGACGATTTGCATCAGCGACAGCAGGTAGATGACCAGCGCATCCAGTGGTCTGTGCAGCAGTTGGATCAGCGCATCGCGGTAATCCTTCAGCGCATCCTGAAACGAGTTGTAGGCGCCGGTCTCGTTTCGGATGATGTGCAGCCGTGCGCCAAGGCGGATGAAGAATCGAATCAGACGGTCGATTGCCTGCCAGCGGGGGAGGGTCAGAAGGACGGCGAGGATCAGCGCGGAGTTGACGGCGCAACCCAGCAGTACCAGCCAGCGAAAGCCGTACAGCTGGCTGGCGATCATCTGCCAGTTCAGCAGCCAGCTCACACCGCCCATAGACAGAACCGCGGCCTGAAAGCCCAGAAATTTGACGGAAACGCAGGCGGTGCCAAGGCTGGCGGGCACGCCCATGCGGCGCAGCCAAAGCACTTGCATGGGTTGACCGCCGCTGGAGGAGGGCGTGATGGCGGAATAAAACTGTCCTGCTCCCGTCACGCCGGCCGCCTGCATCCAATTGATCGGGTGGCCATGTCGGGAAAGATAGAACCGAAGGGTGACCATCCGCAGCAGCAGATATAGAACGATGCAGCCGCCTGCCGCCAGAACGCAGCCTAAGTTCAGCGTACCGAGCGTGGTCCAGATCTGCTCAAGCTCGCTACTGCGGAGCAGAAGCAGGAGCATGACGACGGTGATCAGTGCGATATAGATCAATCCGGAATACTTTTTCAGAAATTGACGCATATTTGCTTCCTTTGCTTGTTGAATTGGAGTGTGAAGATATTCGCATTATAGCATACAAACCAAGCTGTATACAATAATTTGTATTTCTTTTTAATCTTTGTTGGATGCAGACTTTACGCACATCGATTATAATAATTATGGAGTATACAAATTAATCGAAGTCTGATCAAGGAGAGATGAGAGAATGAGAAAGACCAAGATTGTGTGCACCATCGGACCGGCCAGCCAGAACGAGGAAACCCTGACCAAAATGTGCCTGGCGGGCATGAATGTGGCGCGCATCAACTTTTCACACGGCAGCCATGAAGAGCATCAGGATAAGGTTCGGCTGATCAAGCTCGTGCGCGAAAAGCTCGGCTTGCCCATCGCGATCATGCTGGACACCAAAGGCCCTGAGTATCGCATTCGCACCTTTAAGGATGGCAAGGTATTCCTGAAGGAGGGCGAGGAGTTCACGCTGACGACCGATGATGCGATCGGCGACGAGCATCTTGTTTCTGTCAATTACGATGGACTTCACCGCGACCTGAATCCGGGCGACCGCGTGCTGCTGGCAAACGGTCTGCTGGAACTGCGGGTGAACAGCATTGAAGGACATGATATCCACTGTACGGTCGTCGTTGGCGGCGAGCTTTCCGACCGCAAGAGCATGAGCTTCCCCAACAAGGTGCTCAGTCAGGCCTACCTCAGCGAGCAGGACAAGGCGGATATGCTGTTCGGCATCGAAAATGAGGTTGACTATATCG
>CAYLUV010000270.1:0-1520 GCA_964386955.1 uncultured Lachnospiraceae bacterium | reverse complement strand
CTCAGGCGAAAGCGTGTCCGCCTCCATCAGATGCTTCTCTTCTGGCGGAAGCTCAAAACCTCCGTCTTTGAACTCGACCTTGATTATGCCGGCCCCTGCTTTCGACAAGGTGAACAATGTGCCGCCATGCGAATTGTTCACCAGCTTAGAGAGTTTCTTAAAGGATTCCTCGTACGGAATCCCGTTGGGGACTGTCACTTCCCATCCGTGGTCGACCTTCGCAACCTTGAACTTGGCTTTCAAATGTCCGTAGCCGGGGGGACAGGCCTGTAGAACAAGACTTCCCGGCCCGTGGTAAGGGCATTTGAGAACTTCCTTCGCCTTGCATTCCAACGGGTCTACTATGTCCACCCACTTCTTCTGTTTCTTTTTCGCCATCTGCATATCCTCCGGCCTTTGACGGCGGTCATCCAAGTTTTCCAACCTTCAGAAGAACCTTGTTGAGCTTGTCCAGCAAAAGCTGCAGTTTCTGTTTGTCCGCTTCCGGCGGATTCTGTGCGAGCAGTTTCTTCAACACCTCTATTTTTGCTTCCACCTGCGAAACCTTCGCTTTGACCTGTTCGAACTTGTTCGCTCCCGCCGCCGGCTTCACTCCGCCGGCCCCGCCGCCCGCGTCCTTCTTCGCGGGAACGGACGGCTTGGACTGGGAGGGCTTCGCCGTCTCGTCTTCTACGCGCTTCTCCGCCCTCAAGGCCTCCACGAGAGAGTTGTAGTATACGTCCGGGAATCCGTCTGCAATGGCGCGTTCCTTCACAAGGATATAATTGTTCATGCTCACACCAAGTTTGCCCTGCGCGTCCCATCTGTCGAGCCACTCCTGCTGACGGGACTGGTAGTCTTCGAGAGGTCTTGTCGGGACTCCATACTTCGCGATGATCTCGTCCGCCTCCTCGTCCGTAGGGAGGGTGATTTCGCCCATCGGAATGTCCTCGAGTTTCGCGGCCTTGTCGGCGACGTACGCGAGAAGCCGTCTGTTGCAGAGGTAGCCCATCCTGCCGTCGTCCATGGCGGAGAGTTCTCCTCTGATCAGCACTGCAACCGGGTTGAAGTCCGCCCAGACATATTCTTCGGAGTTCTCGTACCAGACGTCGAAAGAGCACTCCCAGAAGAAAAGGAACGCCTCCTTGCCGTTGCAGTCGGACTCGGGCTTCCGCACCCTTACGATTCTGCCAAGGTTCTCGTCGGTGATTCTCTTTGACACTGTGTTTGCCTCCTGTGTTTTCGGTGATTATATCACACGGGTTGCGGGACTGTCATCTGGGGCGGACTTTGGAGGTTTCCTATTTTTTTTTCGAACGAGGCGTTGCGGTGGATTGTATCATGCGGACGCGGAAGTTCGTTGCTTTCGCCGCGGGGAGTTCTGTCGGCCTTGATTGCGATTGCAACTACAGCCCGTTGCTCGACTGGGTGTACCGACGTGAATTGACCTCACCCGCGCGGCGGTCACGGACGGCGATGGTAGATCCGATGCGCCTGCACGATCGCGATTAGCGCGAACACGGCGATCATCATCTCGCCGC
>CAYLUV010000269.1:0-1526 GCA_964386955.1 uncultured Lachnospiraceae bacterium | reverse complement strand
GCCCGTGATGCGGCACCCTTCCGCCATAATCGTCCCGTCATCAGATATGCGCATCTCGATGTCTGCCGTGAGCATACCGTAATTTCCGAACACGAGGGCGACGCTTGCCATGTAACGCCCATGCTCACGCCCAGAAACGAGCAGATATCCCTTGGCCACATTCTCCTCAAAGAACGGTTCACCATATTCCACACCTATGGAAACGACCTTGGCGGCGACCACTCCGTCCTGAGCAATCTCAAGCATCAACGTCGATGTGCCCGAAACTGACGGATCGCCATGCATTTCGCGTTCACAGGAGACGACCGTCTTGCTCTTGGCAAACTGCGGTCTCCCTGCGAAGCCTTTCAGTTTCCAGACATTCTGCACAAGTGAGAGTGAGAAGTTATCTTCATCCATAAAGATGCCGCCAATCATCTGCGCGTCAGTTCCGTCATAAGGGCGAGGTTCAATATGCAATCGGCAATTCCGGCGTTCCAAAGGTTTACGTCCATCATAAAACGTCAAGTCCACATCACAGTAGTAGCGTTCCCCCTCTGCATCGTATCCAGTAATGGCGGGCGAGGAAAACACGGCCGACAAGAGACGCTCCTCGTACGTATCAAAGAAAATCTTTCCGGAGACCTTACCATCTGCTGCAATCGTGACGGTACCGTTCAGATTGTCCTCGAAGGACGCATATGAAGACATCCTACACGCACCCGCACCCGCGAATGTGCCGACAGCCCATTTCGGCAACGTTGCAACCTCCACAGTGAATGTCGAGACAAAAGTATCCCGTCCAGAACGCACCGTCACGGTGACGGTGTATGTGCCGGCCTTCTTGGCGATGCCCGCTATCCTGCCCGTTCTCGCATCGTACTTCAACCCGGACGGAAGCCCCAAAAGTGTCACCTTGTCCGCCACGTTGAGAGCCGAGATCGAAGGAAGGCCATGTTCCGCCACTCCCATGTAGACCATATACACCTGACCCTGACCATTCAGAAGTGCGACCTCGCAATCGGTCGCATCCGTGATTCGCAAATAATCATTTGCGCCCGTAAGGTTGTCAATGACGACCGTAAACCGCCGCACAACAGCCTTCTTTACTGTTGTGTTCGCGAGCTTCGCCGTGACTACATATGTGCCGGGCTTTGTCGCCTTGCCATAGACAGTGTTCGCCTCGGCGAGAATGAAGCCATCGCGGTTGAAGATCCGCTTCGCCGTGAATTTAAGCCCTGACGGAAGACCCGAAATGGCAATTTTCGGAAGCGAGGCTGATTTCGCGTCAAGGGGCAGCGTAAAATCTCCGGACGTGTTGAAGATTGTGTCGGACGCCGTCTCCGTCAATATGCGTCCATCGGCATGCAGCGAAATTGACGCATCAAGGTCTGACGGAACGAATAGCGCGTAGACAGCCATATCCGAATTCGGCATCACGACCGCGAGAGACGGCGTACGATGGTCTAGTCCGTCATCACCAACGAACGGTGTCTCGAACGCGGCATCCGCATACCAGCCCGCAAAGACGAATCCCCTGTTCGCTT
>CAYLUV010000268.1:0-1538 GCA_964386955.1 uncultured Lachnospiraceae bacterium | reverse complement strand
TCTGCATTGAACTGCCGGATAGAAGATATTATGGAAATTGTTCCGGAGGAAAGTGCATAGATGTCCGTTTTTTAGGACAGATATTTTGATAAGCTACATAATGAAGAAATATAAATGAAAACAAAAATTGGAGGAACCAACATGGCTGAAAAGAATAACGCTAATATTGGCTTTGAAAAACAAATTTGGGATGCTGCCTGCGTTTTGTGGGGACACATTCCGGCAGCAGAATACAGAAAGGTAATCATTGGATTGATTTTCCTTCGCTATATCTCAAGTGCATTTGAGAAAAAATATAACGAACTTGTAGAAGAAGGAGAAGGTTTTGAAGAAGATCGTGATGAGTATTTAGGAGAAAATATTTTCTTTGTGCCTGAAAAAGCAAGATGGGCAACGATTGCTTCAGCAGCTCATACTCCTGAGATTGGAACTGTCATTGATGAAGCGATGAGAGCAATCGAAGCAGAAAATAAAACTTTGAAAAATGTACTTCCTAAGAATTATGCCAGCCCGGATTTGGACAAGCGAGTTTTAGGTGATGTGGTGGATCTGTTCACTAACATGGATATGTCTGATACAGAGGAAGGTAAAGACTTACTGGGTAGAACTTATGAGTATTGCATTGCTCAGTTTGCTGCATACGAAGGTGTTAAGGGTGGCGAGTTCTACACTCCATCCAGTATTGTAAAAACGATTGTTGCGATTCTGAAACCGTTTAATAACTGCCGAGTATATGATCCTTGCTGTGGATCAGGCGGTATGTTTGTACAGAGCGTGAAGTTCATTCAGGCACACAGTGGTAATCGTCAAAGTATTTCTGTTTATGGTCAGGAGTCCAATGCAGATACTTGGAAAATGGCGAAAATGAATATGGCAATTCGTGGTATTGATGCTGATTTTGGTCCATATCAGGCAGATACTTTCTTCAATGATTTACACGCTAACCTTCGTGCAGATTTCATTATGGCGAATCCTCCGTTTAACCTTTCTAACTGGGGACAAGATAAATTACAAGATGATGTTCGTTGGAAATACGGAACACCTCCTGCGGGAAATGCCAACTATGCATGGATTCAGCACATGATTCATCACCTTGCTCCTAATGGAAAGATTGGTTTGGTATTAGCAAATGGTGCGTTGTCTACACAGTCTTCCGGTGAAGGTGAAATCAGAAAGAACATTATCAATGCCGATCTGGTAGAAGGTATTGTTGCTTTACCGACACAGCTTTTTTACAGTGTAACTATTCCTGTTACTCTGTGGTTCATCAGCAAAAATAAAAAGCAGAAAGGTAAAACTTTATTCATCGACGCTCGTAAGATGGGTTACATGGTGGATCGTAAGCATAGAGATTTTTCTGATGAAGATATTCAGAAATTAGCGGATACATTTGAAGCTTTCCAGAATGGAACACTCGAAGATGTAAAAGGTTTCTGTGCAGTAGCAGACTTGCAGACTATTGAAAAACAGGATTATATTCTTACTCCTGGACGATATGTTGGCATTGAAGAAGTAGAAGATGATGGAGAACCTTTTGA
>CAYLUV010000267.1:0-1546 GCA_964386955.1 uncultured Lachnospiraceae bacterium | reverse complement strand
AGGCGATTGGCTGAGATCGATTTGGATGCGGCAACAAGGAAATGCGCGATTTTGACGCGCGACCATGTGATCAGCTGTGGCGGGGTTCCTGATCCGCGCTCGCAGGAGATCATTGATGAGAAATAAATCAGTTCATTTGGGAGGATTGTTTATGGAAAACACGAGAGAAATGGTCATGAAAATGGCTGAACTGCTGGACAAGAAGGGCGCGCTGGACATCCAGATCCTTGAGGTGGGTCATATGACTTCGATCACCGACTATTTTCTGATCGCCAGCGGTCGCAACACCATGTCCGTTCGCTCTCTGGCGGAGGATCTGGAGGATAAGCTTGCGGAAGAGGAGATTCTGCCGCGCCGCACCGAGGGTCTGCGTGAATCCCGCTGGATCGTGCTGGACTATGCCAGCGTGATCGTACACATCTTCCATCCTGAGGAGCGACAGTATTATAACATTGAGCGCTTGTGGCAGGATGGCGGCAATCAGGTTGAATTTGTTTCCATAGAGAATTAATTTACACACGAATTTAACTTGACGCATCGTGATGATGGTGTTAGAATTTAGTAAATTTAATTGCTATGAAGGAAACAAGTAGTCCTGGCGGATGGTCTTCAGAGAACTGCCGGTCGGTGCGAGGCAGTGGCGGAAGCGTGGATGAATACATTCCGGAGCAGCGCACTGAACAGAGCGAAAGCCCCAAGTAGGCTGCGTCGGGTTCGCCCGTTAAAGCGTTGAATGAGGATATTGTCTTTGGGCAGTATCAAATTGAGGTGGTACCACGGGTATGTCCCGTCCTCTGCACTATCGTGGAGGATGGGATTTTTATTTTCTTCCGTTCTCCTGACTAAAGGGAGGAAACCCCAAATGCCCATTACCCAACTGCTGGAGAGGAATGCAAGAGAATTCGGCAACGAAGTTGCATTGGTTGAGATCAATCCGGACGTACAGGAGATCCGTAGGGTGACTTGGAAGGAATACGAGTTGATCGAGTCCGGCGCATCCACTGAGTTCCGACGCGAAATCACATGGAGCGTGTTCGATGAAAAAGCCAATCGCTGTGCAAATTTGCTGATGAGCCGCGGGATCCGCAAGGGACATCGCGTGGCGATCCTGCTGATGAACGGACTGGAATGGTTGCCGATCTATTTCGGCATTTTGAAGACCGGCGCGCTGGCTGTTCCGCTGAATTATCGATATGCAGCCGATGAGATTCAGTATTGCTGCGATCTGGCGGATGTCGATGCGCTGCTGTTCGGCCCTGAATTTATCGGTCGTGTTGAGGAAATTGCGGATCAGATGCCGCGCGTTAAGCTGCTGTTTTATGTTGGTGACAACTGTCCGACGTTTGCGGAAAACTATCTGCATCTGGCAGCCAACCAGTCCAGTGCTGCGCCCCGCGTGATGCCGCTGGATTCGGATGATGCTGCAATCTACTTTTCCTCCGGCACAACTGGATTTCCAAAGGCGATTCTTCACAATCATGAAAGTCTGATGCATGCGGCGATCGTCGAACAGAAGCATCATGGACAGACTCGTGACGATGTGTTC
>CAYLUV010000266.1:0-1550 GCA_964386955.1 uncultured Lachnospiraceae bacterium | reverse complement strand
TATGCACTATATCTGTTCACCGGACGAATTTTGAAAAAGCTGAAGCCATTGGTTTACATTGAATAATTGACACAATTGTGCGGAAACACCCGCACAATTGTTTTTTATCGAAACAAATAGCAGTAAAGCACGTCACATACACAATGGCACGGTTCAACGCTTACTTATTTCCGTCGGTATTCCGGGCAATCTATTTGATTATCCTCTTCTTGACTCGGCAGGCGGATAAATGTATAATATCGGAGCGTACAGAGAACACAAAATACACGCAAATAAAACAAAAAAGAATACACAGAAAGATATTACACCGAGGACATACATAGATGAAAAATGCAGGAAAAATCTTATTGCAGAGCGTGGTGCTTGTGGCACTGGCGGCTGTGATGATTTGGATTTTCAAGATACGCGGAGATGTGTTAATGGCAGAGGAGGCCGCGCTGGAGGCTCAGCGAGCCGCCGAAGCCGCCGCGGCATTGGCGGCACAGGCAACGCCCTCCCCCACTCCCGAACCCACTCCCGAGCCGACACCCGAGCCTGAGCCGGAATACTTCACTCTATCGTGCATAGGCGATTGCACTCTTTGGTCTTCCGTGCAATTTGAGCAGAGCGATGTGGGTCTGCCCAAGACAGTGGGCGAGAATTATGCCTACCCATTTTCAAACACTGTACAGTATTTTGCCGATGACGAATTCACGCTGGCAAACTTTGAGTGTACACTGTCCGACACGAAGCTGGCATCGTCGCAGATGTTCTATTTCCGCGCACCGACAACCTATGCCAACATCATGACCGAGGGCGGCGTGGACTTTGTGACGACCGCGAACAACCACAGCCTCGACTTTGGCGAGGATGGGCTTCAACACACTCTCTCCGCGCTGGAGGCGGCGGGTCTCCCCTACGGCACTGAGCGTCAGGCGCAGATCGTGACAACGAAGAACGGCTTAAAGCTCGGCATATACACCGCAGGCAACGACATGCGCCCCGACTGGAAGACCGAGGAGGCAGTGGCGGCGGTGAAGTCACTGCGCGAGCAGGGTGCGGACTATGTGATATGCATGTTCCACTGGGGGCTGGAGCTTTATTACACCCCCAATGAGAACCAAACCACACTCGCCCACGCTGTGGCCGATGCGGGTGCGGATCTGGTGTACGCGTCACACCCGCATTGCTTACAGCCGATTGAAGAATACAACGACTCTCTTATTCTCTACTCACTGGGCAACTGGGTGTTCGGCGGAAGCACTCGCCCCTCCGACCCCGACACGGCAATAGTCCAAGTGACACTCAAGCGCGACATTGACGGTGCGGTGACGACAGACGGCTTCGACGTTATCCCCTGCTGTGTCAGCAGTGACCTTGAAAAAGCGGGGCGCATGGCAGACAACTACAACAATTATTGCCCCACCCCCTACGAGGAGGGCAGCGAGCAATACGATCGTGTGATGGCAAAGCTGACAGGCACTTACGAGGCAAAAAGCCAAGGGGCGGATTACAGCAACTGGTACAGTGCTTGGAGCTGACGGAAACACTTAAATAAATATTATTAACGG
>CAYLUV010000265.1:0-1553 GCA_964386955.1 uncultured Lachnospiraceae bacterium | reverse complement strand
TTTGGGATATCAAATTTGAATTCGGTTACAACAACAACGAAGTTATCTTAATCGATGAGATTGCATCCGGTAACATGCGTGTATACAAAGACGGTCAGATCGTTGATCCAGTTGAATTAACAAAATTGATCTTAAATCGCTAATTTCTGTCATTTGAGATTGTCTATATGCCACAGGCGGAATGTCCTTTTCGGACACTCCGCCTGTTTTTTGTGCAATAAATTTCTCTTTCTAACGAAATTCTAGCTATATTATTATTTTTTATCATGAATCAGTTTTACCGCCAAAGCTGCGGTAATCGGAACTGTCAGTACGACTCCCAGACTGCCGGACAGTCCCTGCATAATCTCAATCCCCATATTATAAGAATTCAATAGCTGATTGTAAGATAAATCATAGGCATAATTAGTAATAAGGGTGGTAATAGAGCCGCCCACGTAGGCGAGAATCAAGGTGTTTGTCATAGTTCCCATCATATCTCTTCCCACTTGAATGCCGGATAAAAACAGCTTCTTTTTGCTTACGGAAGGATTCGCCTCATATATTTCCTGGATGGAGGATGCCATGGACATGCCCACGTCCATCACTGCTCCCAGAGAAGAAATCACGATGCCGGAAAAGAGAAGTCCACCAATCTGAATCGGTGTGGATTGCGCCACAAAATTCAAAGTTTCAATATCGGATACATTGTACCCGCTGATACCCGCAAAGGAGCCAAAGACCAAAGCCGCCAATCCTGCTGCCGTTACACCGACAGTAGTTCCCACCGTTGCCGCCAGCGTCTTTTTGGTCCATCCGCTGATCATCAACATGGTAAAAATGGTTGCTACCACACAGATTGCGATAGTAACCAAAATCGGAGAATATCCCTTATATACCAGCGGAAACAGTAAACCAAAAATGCTCACTCCAGTAAAAATCAGACTGAGTACCGCCTTTACACCTCTCCATCCTCCAATCAGGCATACTATCAGAGCAAAGAACAGCGCAAAGCCATAAATCGCGGCACTTCTATCCTGGCTGTAGACCGTAACCACCGCATTTTCCTCTGTCACACTGACTATGACAATCACCTTCATCCCCGGTTTACACACTGCCCCAAACAGCGTTCCACTAGGGCTGATTGCCTCCACTTCCTGTCCTTTCAAACTTCCGCTTAAAATCTTCAGCACAACTTCTTGCTCTCCATAACGGTTGCCGTCCTCCGCCAAATTGTCTCTTGTCACAGCCACAACCCTTGCCTTTTCATAACTCTGCCCCTCCGTAGAAATCAAAGGTACTTTCTCCACTTGATTACAATAAAAAAGCATCACCGCAAACAGCAGCATTCCAACCACACCAATCGCTGTTTTTTTCCAATTCCAATTCCGTTTCATTCTTTTACCTATCCCCATTTACAAACAATCAGAGCAGTTCTTTTCCAAAACCACTCCGAGCGCTTTCTTTTGTCTTTCTATTTTACTTTTACAGATTTGACTGCACTGAATTTACCATACATTTTTTTGCCATTTACCGTTTTGTAAGCGCGAACCTTTACAAAAACTTTATGATTC
>CAYLUV010000264.1:0-1568 GCA_964386955.1 uncultured Lachnospiraceae bacterium | reverse complement strand
CCCCCGGACCCCCCTCCGACGCTTGAATGCTGCCCGCATGCGGGGACAGTTCTCCCCCACTGCCCTGAAGCACGCAAACAGGCGGTTCCGCAGCGGCTGAGGAACACTCGCTGTCGCTTTTTCAGAGAAAGGAGATCGCCATGCTGCTTGAACTGAACATCCGCAACATCGCGCTCATAGAGCGGCTGCACCTGGAGCTGGGCGAGGGCCTGAACGTGCTCACCGGCGAGACCGGCGCGGGCAAGTCCATCGTCATTGACTCAGTCAACCTGGTGCTGGGCGGGCGAGCCGACCGGGAGCTGATCCGGTCGGGCGCAGACAAGGCCTCCGTGCAGGCGGTCTTCGACGTGGCCTCAAACGACAAGGTGAAGGCGCTGCTGGACAGCTGGCAGCTGGAGGCCGAGGACGGCATACTGACCCTGGGCCGAGAGCTTTCCTCAGCCGGGCGCAACATCTGCCGGGTGGCGGGCAATGTCGTGCCGCTCTCCCAGCTGCGCCAGATTGCCTCGCTGCTGGTGGAAATGCACGGCCAGCACGAGCATCAGTCGCTGATGACCCCGGCCAACCACCTGGGCATACTCGACCACTACGGCAGCGAGGATCACTTCCACCTAGCCGAGCAGGTCAAGGGCCAGTACGAGGAATACAGCGCCCTGCGCCGCCGCCTGCAGCAGCTCCGTCTGGACCTGCGCGACCGCGCACTCAAGCAGGAGGTGCTCTCCCGCCAGCGGGAGGAAATCGAATCACTGCACCTCAAAAAGGGCGAGGATGAAAAGCTTGAGCGGCAGTTCACGCTGATGCAGAACGCCGAAAAACTCTCCTCCTCGGTGGAGAAGGCCTACCGCCTGGTCTACACCGGCACGGAGCGCTCCCCCAGCGCCACCGAGGCGCTGCGCCGCGCTGCCGCCGCCATGGAGAAAATCTCCGGCATCGACAGCCGCTTCGACGCCCTCAGCGCGCGTCTCAACGAGCTGTACATCAGCGCGCAGGACGCAGGCTACGAGCTACAGGATCTGATGGAGGGGCTGGACTTCGACCCGGCCGCCTTCGACCGCATCGGCGCGCGCCTGGAGGAGATCGAGCGGGTCAAGCGCAAGTACGGCCCGGAGCTCTCGGACGTGCTGCGCCAAAGGGACGAAATCGACAAGCAGCTGACCGCGCTGGACGAGGGCGACCTGCGTGCCGACGAGCTGAAGGAACAAATGAACTTCTGCGAGCAGCAGCTGCGCCTGTCCGCGCAGGCGCTCTCGCTGGCCCGTGAGCAGCTGGCCCGCCGCTTTGAGCAGGCCGTGACCGAGCAGCTGGCCCAGCTGGGCATGAGCCGCGTGCGCTTTGAGGTGCGCATGACCCGCCTGGAGCAGCCGGGCGCGCAGGGCTTCGACTCGGTCGAGTTCTTCATCTCCCCCAACCCGGGCGAGCCGCTCAAGCCGCTCTCCGGTACCGCCTCGGGCGGCGAGCTGTCCCGCATCATGCTGGCCATCAAGACCATCATGGCCGACCGCGATCAGGTGGGCACGATGATCTTCGACGAGATCGACACCGGCATCAGCGGACGCATGGCGCAGGTC
>CAYLUV010000263.1:0-1569 GCA_964386955.1 uncultured Lachnospiraceae bacterium | reverse complement strand
TCATAAAAACGAAGTTTTTGCATATCCATCGGCTGATAGATCATCAAATACTGCTTGATCTCCTCATAGAGATCCTTATCGTCTGTGACAATCTCCTTCAGATTCCGCTCACGCAGATCACGGATATCCATCAAGTATCCGGATGGGGCTTTGGAAACAAGGGAAAAACAGGATAGATACGGCGCTTTTCGAAGCAAATTGTTCATCTGTTCTTCCAGAATCATCGCCTCTTTTATGATTGCACTTTCCGGTGCATCCTGTGCATTAGTACGGACAATAATTCCGGTATTTTCGCCCTTATATGGCTCAATCAGCTCTTTTAAACGTTTTCTAGTGGCAGAATTTTCAATCTTACCAGAGACACCAATGGTTGGATTCATGGCTGTAATAACCAAATATTTTCCAGTAAGATTAATGTTGGATGTAACAGAAGGGGCTTTTGTCTTCATCGCTTCACGGCTAATCTGCACCAGAATTTCATCCCCCTCCTGCAATTTATTGTTATTTTTCGGATTTAAGAAAATGTGTTCCCGGTTTACATCCAATGGATAGTAGCAAAGCAATCCGCTTTCCACTTCCACAAAGGCTGCGTTAATGTTTTTTACGATATTTTTTACTTTTCCAGTATAAATGTTGCCGAGAAGTTTCTTCTCTTCAATCTGTTCCACTGAAAGTTCTGTAATCCTATCTTCCTCAAAGAGGGCAGAAATGATATGATTTTCCCGTTTTGTAATAACCAATCTGCCTTCCATCTTATTCCTGTTCCTCTTTTAATGGTTCCATAATGTCGGTTCCGGCAGCGCTTAAAGGTACCAGTTCCCCAGCTTCATTTTCCATATAAGTGTCAATGCGGTGGAACATAAAACCATTTTTTACATAGTCAAATCCAAGATAGTTACAAAAAGCCTCCATCACCAACTCTGGTTTTAAGTTGGATGCACTTCCCGTCTTTACTTTCAGATAAAGCGCCTGTTCTGCCAGACTATAGCCAAGGGCAGCTCGCTCAACGATAGTCTCTGGATCATAAAATCCAGTCTTTACAGCGCAAAATTCATAAATCATAGGAAGAATATCAACCTCAGCGGTGGATTTCTTTGTTTCCTTTGTCATAATAATGGAGTCTTGACACATAAAATTCTCTACCTGTGTCATAAAGGCATCCACGTTGTAATATCCTGGTCGGAAAGTTACTTCGTAATCCGCAGCCGCCACAGAAGCCATGGCATTTTTGGCTTTCTCCGGAAGAAGTTTAAATTCAGACAGGGCAATTCCTTCATTCATCACAGCGTTGATGCGTTCTAACATCTGTTCTGTGGTATCTACGCTGTGAAATTCTGCATCCAAATATTCCCCTTCGCTGGTAAGACCAATGCCCAGAGGCGCTGCAAAGGAAAGAATCTGATGAGGGGAAAATCCCTTGGAATAGGCAATGTCTACCTTAGCACGGCGAAATGCCTTCTGAAAATAACGCATCACGTCCAGATGCCCAATAAATTTGATAGGACCAACCTTGGAAAACTTCATTCTAATTTTCATAGCAGACACCTCCTTTATAACATGCTGCACCAC
>CAYLUV010000262.1:0-1596 GCA_964386955.1 uncultured Lachnospiraceae bacterium | reverse complement strand
CTAAATTTGTCACCGCCGTCGTAACGGCATCGCATCTTTGCATCTATATGAAACCATGACCCTTTGAAACGAACAAACACAACGTCGCACACAATAGTGTCAGTAGAATAGGGACTTTCTTCACACACCAGGCTTCCTTGATGGATACGCTTCTCATCTTCACTCTCCGCAGCAATGTATTGAGTGCTGCACGAACAACCATGCAATGGTATGCACACAACTAATGTACAATATGTGTATTCTCATTTCTTTTTTCCTTTTACAGTACAACAAAGGGAGATGATAAGAGAAAGTGCAAAAACAACTCCACAAGAATAGAACACCCGCATTAGGGAATCTATCTTCGAAGGTACAACATCAATAAAACTTAAAATAATTAATGCAACTGATGAGAGAAGCAAGCAAGATTTTGAAAGCCACTTGATTTTATTACTTGCATCCCTTGTCATTCTTACGTCACTGCCACGAGACACAAAAAAGAGTTCTTCATCAGCTGGTCCATAACCCACCAATCCATCCTCATCGAAATCAATCAAGATGCCGCCATTCTCCATGTGCCAATCCTTTGCTTCGGAATCCTTTGTTTCTGACAGAAAATGCTTGAGTATTCGGCCTTGTTGCATTTTACCACCATTCCCATAAGTCTCAACGATGTCTCCAATACGGATCTCTTCGCCGGACAAATATTTGTCATACTTATAAAATGGGGGTACACCCTTATAAGAAGGGGTACCATCCTCATACTGTATTTCTTGCAGAAATTCTCTTACTTCTACAACGGCTTGATCGCTGTAACTACCGCGAGAGATCAATTTTATTCCAGTGCCGGCATCGGGACATACTCTTAACCCTTTCTTGTCGACTAAAATAAGAAAGCCACCGTTGGGCACATGCCAACCATGAGCCTCTCGGGTATTTGGTGCCAACATTGCGACGATTGTTCCAAAGCTTCGATTGTCTGTCTTATCTTCTGTTGCAATCGAAACACGATCTCCTAACATGATTTTCTTGCCATCAGCATAACAATCATGGCACTTCTCTACACGATTATCAACCATCAGAAAGTTCCTCCCCCTGCAGGATATCTATACGGTACGGCATCAGCACTCGGTCTATCGCCTCCGTCAAAACCAGAAGGATGGGTAAAGCAGCGACAGCCTGCTGATGGCGGGCTTTGTTGAACGGTGTAGTAATGGACATGCGGATCGTACCCTGCGTGCGAATGTCCGCTGTCTATTCGGTACATCTTAGTTCCAACCGACGGATCGCATGGGCGACAGCGTTGGCAACTTCTTCTTATCGCTTCTCCTGCGAGGGTACCAGCGACGGCAGCGAGTGCCGTTGCTGCGGCAGAAGCAGCAGCCTCCGCTGCCGCTTCTGCCAAGACAGACCCCAAAGGAATCAGAATAGGCAGAACCATCCCCTGTATGTCATAGTACAGAACAGGGTTGTTTCTACAAAATGCATATAGGTTCTCGCCGCCTTCCTCTTCTATCGGGTCGCGGTTGAGCCAGCGGCCGAGGTCGGGACGGTAGAACCGGCGCTGGTAGGCGACCATGTCGGTCTCGCGGTCGTGGTATTTCGTGCTGAAGCCGA
>CAYLUV010000261.1:0-1598 GCA_964386955.1 uncultured Lachnospiraceae bacterium | reverse complement strand
GACTATATCTTATTTAAGAACTTAGAGGGCAAATATCTCACTCTGCCAGAGTATCTGGAAACTGGTAAAGAAAAATACGAGAACAAAGTTTTCTATGTCACAGACGAAAACCTTCAGGCGCAGTACATCAATATGTTTAAGGAAGAAAACATGGATGCCGTCATTCTCACCCACAATATCGACACTTCCTACATCACCCATCTGGAGATGAAGAACAGCGATGTGAAATTCCTCCGTATTGATGCGGACCTCTCCGACAACTTCAAAGAGGAAGTTTCCGAAGATGAATTAAAAGAGACAGAAGAGACACTGTCTGCTCTGTTCAAAAAAGCACTGAACAACGACAAGTTAAATGTTAAGGTAGAAAAACTGAAAAATGCAGATACCTCCTCCATCATCACTCTCTCCGAGGAAGCGAGAAGAATGCAGGAAATGATGGAAATGTACGGTATGTCCAACATGGATCCTTCCATGTTCGGTATGGCTGCAGACAGCATGACCTTAATCTTAAATGCCAACAACAACCTGGTACAGTTTGTCTTAAATAACCCAGAAAATGAAAATACCAACCTTTTCTGTGAGCAATTATTTGACCTTGCTATGTTAGCAAACAAACCTTTAGCACCAGAACAGATGAGCAAATTTATCGCAAGAAGCAACAAGATCATGAATCTGTTGGCAAAATAATATACTTTTTCATAAAAAATGGCTGCCATGCAAAGCAGCCATTTTTTTGTTCTAAACTTACCTCCAAGGAAAGTTTTAGTATCTTATATATATCACTAGAATAAATCGCAAATCTCATTCTTGGAAATGACACCCACAGACTGATTTGCCACTTCTCCATTTTTAAATACTAAGAGGGTTGGAATACTCATCACACGATATTTCATGGCTAAGTCTCCCTCTTCATCCACATTTATCTTCACTACTTTCCACTCTGGATGTTCCTCTGCAACGGCATCCACCATCGGAGAGAGCATCTTACATGGACCACACCAGCTTGCCCAAAAATCTACTAATACAGGCTTGTCACTCTGTAATACTTCCTGTTCAAAATCTGCATTTGTAACGTTTAATACTGCCATATCGATTCCTCCTTGCAATAGTATATATAATAGTAATGATTATCATTATTGATACATTCATTATAATCTATTCTATCCACAATTGCAAGAAAAAATTCTTTCTATTCTGCCACCTTGATCAACTGCTGATCCAATGCATAGACAAGACTGATTTTTCGTTCGCCCTGTACTCGTTCAAAATAGATGGTGAGACGTTTCTCATCCGCCCCGGTAATCACACCCGGTCCATATTTTTTGTGAATAATCTTCGTCCCCGGTGTCAATTCCTTGGCACTGGTTCCCATCTCCTTTACAAAGCGGGAGACAATCTGTTTTTTCTGATAAAGTTCCTGGGGTACAAAGATATGGAGATAATTTTTCGCCCGGGTGACAGCCACATAAAATAGTCTTCTCTCCTCCTCAATATCTGCCTCCTTCAAGGCTTTCTTGTGAGGAATGATTCCCTCGTTGGCATCAATCAAAAAGACCACTTCATATTCTAATCCCTTGGCACTATGCATGGTGGTAAAC
>CAYLUV010000260.1:0-1600 GCA_964386955.1 uncultured Lachnospiraceae bacterium | reverse complement strand
GCCGCGATTGTCGCGGCGGGGGCGGTGTCGTGCGCACAGGCGGAAGCGACCATCCACCGAGATTGCTTTGAAGTCATCCCCTGCGGGGATTATTGTCGGCATGTGGCCTGCAGGGTCGATGGACTGACGGACATACACTACGCCGTCGACAGGTTCAAGACCAACGACTGGGAGGTGACGTGCCACGGCGGGGGGACGGAGAGCCGCATCGTCAGGGCGCAACCCGGCGAACACATCCTCTCTGACAACGTGTTCACGAACAGGTCGTGGACCGTGACAGGCTCTGCGTATCCGTTCGTGTTCGAGTTCTACAACTGGTACAAAAACGGAACCTCCGGCAAGACGTGGTATGGCTATGTGTCGCTTGGACTGGACGAAAATGCCGAACTTGTCATCTTGGATAGCGCAATAACCGACTGTCAGGGCGTGCTGACGGTCATAGGCACGCCGGTGGCCCTATTGCCGTCTTCGCTCAAAACCATAGACCACGGCGACTGGCTGGAACTTGATCGCCAGTGCATTCCCACGGACACGACGGGCGCAATAGCCATTCCGTCAGAGATTGACGGAAAGCCCGTCCTTGCAATAGGCGATTTCGCATTCGATTCCTGTAAAAGGGTTACGGAAATCATGATCCCCGACGGCATCCTCTCCATCGGCGACCGTGCGTTTTCAGGGTGTCGTTCTCTTTCGAGACTTGTGATTCCGCAATCCGTGACATAATGTAGGCCGCACGGCGTTGCAGAGTTGCGATGCGCTGGGCGAGTTGCGGATCAACGCTCCGCTCTCGGCAATGGGTTGCGAGGCGTTTGCGCATTGCGGCGTGACGAATGTCGTTCTGACCGTCGGAATAACGAACATCTACAACCATGCGTTCGCGGATTGCGGAAAACTTGTAGACGTCACCATCCCGCAGAGCGTCCAGAGGATCTGCACAAGGTCGTTCGACGAAAACTGCAAGTCGCTCAAGGCCGTATCCGTTCCCTACGCGACCGTCGTAGAAGACGAGGCCTTTCCTTCCGGATGCGCCATAACGCGCTACGGGCCGTATCTGTCCGTGGCCGGAGATCTCGCGGAGCCGGACATTGAGACGAAGATTGCGATGTGTCGGACCCTTGATTGGCAGGATTATGCATCACGTCTTGAAGTCGCGTTCCTTGAGATGAAGCCGCCTTACGCCAACGAGCCGGATTCGCGCGCTGCCGTCTATGCCTGTGCGCACCTTGGAATTGCACCTGCGGTCGTGGACGACGAAGGATGCGACAACCACATTCTGGCCTACTACAAGATGCCGAGCGTGGAGTTTCTTCGCATCGACCCCGCAACGCGAACGATCACCGGTCGTGTCGTTCCCGCCGAAGGAACTCGCATCGTTTCGCCGCCACTCAGGCGCGCGTTCGGATTCCACCGCATTTACGAGGATGATGGGAGATGGTCCGAGGGCATGGACTGGGGGGAATTGCTGTGCTACGACACGTCGGGCTACTCGCTCAACGCATCGGACTACGTCTCGTCCAACGGCATTTTCCGAATAACCTACGGAGAACATGTGCTACGGGAGAAGTGTCCGCAGCCCACGCATCTTTTCAAGATAAGACTG
>CAYLUV010000259.1:0-1604 GCA_964386955.1 uncultured Lachnospiraceae bacterium | reverse complement strand
CATATTCCGTGAGGGAAACCCATCCCTCTTGTCCGTTGTCAAGAGCACAGTTTTCAGGGATACTGACGATAAGCGCCGGCGACTTGCCAAAATCGGGGTTCCCGCCGTCATGGTTGCATTTCGAAGCGTAGACAACCCCCACCCATGCCTTGCAGAGTTCATTTTCCACGCAACCTTCTTTCTCCCGTTTTTTCGCAATCGCAAAGTATCTGCCACAGTGCGCCTGTGGCACTTCCGCTTCGCGGCAAGACGAAAGGGCTATCTCGTAACCCTGTTTTTCAAGGTCTTCTATCAGGTTAGAAGACAGGAAACTGGTTTCAAGAAGCCGTGGCAGACATTTCATCGGCAACAGTCCTTCCGCAAGGTCTACCGTCGGCTCTGTCAATTGAACGCCTTTCTCTACACGCCCGGTTTCAACGGAACGCAAGACGGCCTTCAAAAACGAATCGAGCCGTTCTCCAGTTTCAGCCTGCCCATCGCCGCCGCCGCCATTTCCAACCAGTTTGTCTGCTTTTGGCGCGTAGAAACGAAGCACACCATTTTGCACATGGGTTCTAAATCGGCTGCAAATCGCACTGTTGTCGCACAACGTCTCTTCAAACTCAACGCAGACGACCGCCCCGTTCGCACGATAATACGCCCCAATCCAACCCCGGCATGAAGGAACTGCATTGTCCGGTTCGCGGACATTGCCGCTCGGACACCACTCGAAGAAACGTCCGAGCCGATACATTGAAACGAAGTCACGTGTCGAACGGCGATACACATTGTACAACCATTCCGTTCGATTGCATTCTTCAACGCCGTGTCGAACTCGGCAACGACTTTGAAATCCTCAGCGGAGATTTTCCAATCTTCAAGCACGTTAAAATCATCGTACGGACACACGCGCCTGACGTATTCGGCATAGCCCTGTATCGCCGGATCTTCAAATCCACGATAACGGTCTAGTCCGTTCACGAACCCCGACCAGGTCGCGACACGGCCGCAGACTTCACACGCGGGTTTGCACTCGATCTTGACGTCCTTCACCTCTTCGTAATTGGCGATATATCCAAGGTGTTTCCAAGCCTCTTCGTCGGCAACCCCACGATTGTTTCCTTTCAGAATGCCATGATACTGCTCAAAATGCTGACACCCGTCATATATCTTGACTTCGACAATGTACAACCTGCCGTCGCGAGTCCAGATACCGAAATCGGGACGTCCACTCTTTTTGAAACAGGTCTCTCGCTCGATCGTGACTTCGCTTGCCTTGAGTTACGCATCGTGGAAAAAGAAGTCGAGAAAGAACTGCCTGAACTTCACATCCGCTTCGCAGAGCGCATACGTGATGTCGGACAGGTTGTTCTCCTTGTACATCCGTTCCGAAAGCCGTGAAAAACCGATTCAAATCCGCCATGTCACTTCCCCTGGTTCATTTCATTCCTTCACCCGATCTCGTACCAGGTCACAAAGCCCTGGCATCGACGGGCGGAGGCGAGACCCGATTTCTTGTACTTCATCGCGCACGGGTTGGGGCATTTCGCCGTGGCGGGGTCGAACTCCACGTATCCCGTCCGCGCATTGAAACGCCTCTCACCCGACCACGACTGGCAGAGTGC
>CAYLUV010000258.1:0-1613 GCA_964386955.1 uncultured Lachnospiraceae bacterium | reverse complement strand
GGGACGGCCATGCCGAACGCGACAGCGTACAGGCCATTCTTCTTGTCGCCCTTGTAGTTCTTGAGGAACGTGCGGCCGGACCCGCGGATCTCCTTCACGATCTGCTTCGCGTCGGCGTTGTCCGTGTTCCAACGGTACACGCGCAGTTGCGATGTGCCGTCGTTCTTCGGCGTCGCCTCCGCGAACGCGACGGGGATGTCGAGTCCGTCCTCTGAGAGGAACACGCACACCTGCTGGTTCGGCGCGATGCCCTCGTGCTGGCCGGCCTTCATCACCATCGTGTCGCCCGACCCGGTGATGTTCGTCACGCGCCCGCCCGTCGGGAACGTGTTGCCGAGCTTGTTCGCGACGATCGCGAGGCAGCGGAGGCACGCAATCTGGATTGCCTGAGCCTCAGACACGTTTCCGTGCGCTTGACCCGTCAGCGAGTAACGCACCTTGCGATCCCAGACGCCCCGCGCCTTCTCGGCGAAGTACACCGTGCGCGTCTTTGCATCCTCGCAGCTGAAGTCACCGTCCGCGCTGTACACGAACACCTTCTCGTTGCGGAGGTCGTTCTCGGCGACTGTGACCTTGATTGTGCCGGTGAGCATCAGGTCGCTCGCCTTGACGCTGTCCGCCGACACGACCTTCACCTCGTCGTCCAAATCTCCGATTGCGTCAAGCTCCACCTTGCTGCGGTTGTGGAGCGAGAAGATCTCGAAGCGCTTCAGCTTCGCCATCTCGGTCTGCATCCGTCCGCTGAGCGTCTTGTCGATTTTCGTCTTGCCGTCGCCCGCGACGACCTTGACGTTCATGACCATCTGCATCTTGCGGAAGTTGTCGACGCTGTAGTTCGGCGGAAGCTTCACTTCGTCGAGGCCCTCGAGTTCGGCCTTCGAGTAGTACTTCGCCGGAATCTGCCCGCGAGCCGTCGGCGCGGACGCGCAACCGCAGATGGACATCAACGCCACGACCGCCGACGCACACAGAAACAGGTTCACTGGCTTCATCGTTGGATTCCTCATTTGCAATACTCACCCTTCAACCGGATAGTCGGCCTGCACCTTGGCGGCGTCCCTGTCCGCATCAATCATCTCGATGTAAATTGCAAGGCCCTTGCCGGCGTCGGCGAGCTGCGCCCCGACAACCGCAAGATCGTCCTTGCCCTGCGCGGGGATCTTGATGATCGCCATGCCGCCCTCCTGCTGGGCGATTGCCACGAGCTGTTGCATGGCGTTCGGCGACTCGGCCGCGAACTTCTGCGTCGCGATCTGAATTTCCTGCGTCATACGCTGGATCCACGCCATGGCGGCCTCGAAGTTCGTCTCCTTGACGACGTTCAGGTAGGCGTTGAGCTTTGCAATCGTCTGTGCCCCGTCAGGCTGCGCCCGAACCAAGTCCAGCACGATTTTGCGCGCTTCGTCACGTGTCTTGCCCTGCTTTTCGAGCTCCTGGGTATCACCGACATAGCCCATGTAGATACGGCGGTACCGTTCCAGGACGGCGGCCTTGTCAACCTTGTCGGCCACCGCCTTGTAGAGACCGAACGGCGTAATGTCGAGCGCCTCGACCACCGCGCCAGCGGCCTTGACCTCGATCCTCGACTTCAGTACCTCCACCGGTGTACGTTC
>CAYLUV010000257.1:0-1615 GCA_964386955.1 uncultured Lachnospiraceae bacterium | reverse complement strand
ATTGTGATTATATAGCATCGAGAAGCCAAAACAAACAATACTGGCGGATATCAGACAGCCAAAAACGAATCTATCCTCGTACAAGTGAATTTTAAGGATATATCTAGATATAACAAAGTGTGCGGCAAAAAGTAATCCATAGCAAACCAATGTTGTATATGCCGCCGCAACATACCCCAAATGAGGAATAAAAATTGCATTCAGCACGATATTGCAAATAGCAGCAACTATTGTTCCCGCTGAAATGTAATTTACTTTTTTCAAATGAACCTCTATGGTGACATAATTTGTATATAAATATTGCATCAGTATTCCAAGTGCTGACGGTAAAATCACATGGACACTTTCACTATATTGCTTTCCTCCTAATATTAATACAGCTTCCGGTGCTAAAGCTACCGCACCGATGCAAATCATGCAACCAAATACGACAAGTGGTTTCACATTGTTTTTTATCTCATCATATTTTCCGCTATAATATGTATCATGGAACCAAGGAATCCAAGCTTCATTCACGGCACTTGTAATCAGCATTATGAGCATCGCATACTGATACGCCAATGAATACATTCCTGTTGCTTCCTGTCCGCAAATCTTTGTTATAAAAATTCGATCTGATTGGCCGAGAATATTTAATGAAATTGTATGGATAATGAGTGGAATAGATAGTTTTAGACCGTATTGCCAATATTTTATATTACAGCACAGCCTTCTTTTCTTTAAACCATCCAAAGTAAAAACAATTCCCAAAATAAATGTAGGTAAAGTAAGTCCAAGGCATCTACCAATATACTTTCTTTCATCCCTTAATACAACTAACATAATGGACAACAGGATTGTTGCCACCGCAGTATACATAGTAATTCCAATATTCTGCTTATATTTATAATTAAATCGGTACCAGTTTTGTTGCATATTCACAATCATCCCTCCCCATAAATAAATGAACAGGATAACAATGCAAATTTCATCGAGTTCCATAAACTCAGAAACTGGCTTGATAAAAAGCAATGACAAAACTGCTAATATTCCAGTCACGATTGTTCCTAAAACTTGCATAGAACCAATATACCGGTCAAATTGCCCTAGGAAGTCCTGTTTTGCTCTGCCAACACTATATCCAAGATTTAAAGAACAAATAATTAAGAGGAGACTGTTCCAAGAAGTAAAAGTGGTAGTTGTACCATAGTCCGCCTTTGTCATCATACGAGTAAGAATTGGAGTTGAAATTACGGATATGGCTTTTACCATAACTGTTGATATTGTGTACCATATTCCTGCTCGCATTACATTTGTAGTTGAATCTTGATTCTTCATATTGTCTCCTCTTGATACTGGCCATTTTGAAAATCTATCAATAAAAATGCCAGTATCCTTCCCCACACAGCGTATAAGTCATAGGCGATTCCCTATGGGAAATCATTTTTGCAGGCAGTCCTGCATAGATACCGTATGGAATAGTAGATTTTGTCAAGGTCGCACCAGATGCAATGACACATCCTTCTTCTACCACAACACTTGGAAGAATCGTAGTTTTACTGCTGACCCATGCATGATTCTTTATAACAACAGTTCCACCTTTCTGATTTGTTTTGAACAATGGGTCATTAATATC
>CAYLUV010000256.1:0-1621 GCA_964386955.1 uncultured Lachnospiraceae bacterium | reverse complement strand
CAAACCCGAGAAGCCCATCTACGATTTGATGGCACAACGCCTGGGACTGCCCGCCACCCGATTGCTCTTTTTCGACGACACGCAGAAGAACGTGGATGCCGCCCGCGCCTATGGCTGGCAGGCTGAACGCTACGTCTAACATCTTTCGACCTCACATATGCTTTGGGGATCGTGTGAGACGTTCTGCCGCGTCATTCCCGAAGGAGCGCAGTTAGTCAAATAGAAAGGACACCGAAACGCCGGTTTTCTTTACCCCCGCTGTTCAAATGACTGGACACCGTGGGGGATGGCGTTGAGTCCTCATGCCGCCCCGACGTGCCCGCCAAGACCGGGGCCATGGTTTTCCTGATCTCGTCGATCCGGCGCGCGATCTCACGGCGCAGCGCGATTGAATTCGTCTCCCGGTAGACGGTCTCCAGGCGCGGGAGGTTCGGGTTTCCGAGCTCGCATTCCTGGAGGCGTCCGGGCGGCGTCTTCGGCCAGTTGAATAAGTGGGAGACCTTCACGGCCTTTTCGTCCGTCGGATGCCGGCCGATGAGTTTCCTGCGCGGGACGAAGAGGTTCGTGTAGAGGACGGGAAGCCTGGCGGTCTCGTCGGGTTCGTCCTCCTACTTCCTGAGGTCGAGGCACATGTTCCCGAAGTACGGGTTCAGGATCGAGCCGTTCTTCTGCTCGACGCGGCAGTTGTCGTTCTTGTGGTACGGGCGGGAGCACGTGACCCGCGTCTAGAGCATGGCCTTTTCCATATACCCGGTTCGGAGAAGGGGTTTGCGTACGTCCGTGTTGACCGGCTCGTGCAGGGTCTCCCAGTTGGGCGGCCTGTCGCGGAAAGTCGTCTCCGGCATCTTCTTCATGCTTCCATTCTACAGGACCCTTGAATTTGAGCAATGGGGGACTTCGTCGGTTTCCCCATGGTGTCCTATATTATGAACACTGCGGACAAAAGTCGACTATTGACAACAGAGGAAAAAATGCTATCATGGGCGATGCCATGTTTCTGGCGAGGATTTGGTGGGGACGTTCCCCCCATGCCGGAGGCTGTTTTCAATCAAAATACGGATAAGTCAATGGAGAAGTTTGAAGCCAAGTGCCCCCCGTGTGGGGAAATGGGCGAGGCGGACGATTGTCCTACGTGTCAAACCGTATTTTCGATGCCCTTTTCTGTTTACACCGCGTCCAATGGGTATGACTGGTCGAATATTCCGGAGGGCGCAGATTGTGATGGGCTTGACTATTATTATCAACCTCAGTCCAAGAAGGAGGGTGAAAGATAATGTCTTCTTTTGCCGCGAGATTTCTGAAACAAAAAATGTCCAACACCGGATACGGGAGAATGCCGCAACCTGCACCTCAGGTGCAGACTCAGTCTGCACGGCACGTGCGTCGTTCGGCGCCACCTCCGGCTGAAGTCGTGCCGCCGGGAGAGCCGCCGAGCGACGATAGCATAGACCTGACGCCAGACGGGTACATTGTTCGCCGCCGCCGACCGAGACAGTCTAGGGTTGCGATGGGCGAGTTGAATATCAATCTCGATATTCGCGCTCCGATAACGAATCGTACGTGAGGGAGTTACGATATTCGGATGAAGAGAAGGTTGGCAAGAAAACGGTCGAAAAAAAGG
>CAYLUV010000255.1:0-1634 GCA_964386955.1 uncultured Lachnospiraceae bacterium | reverse complement strand
GCAATCGCACAAACCATTCTTGACGGTTGCGAGGAAGATAAAAAGAAATAACCGCTTATGACGAAGAAAAAGCAGGCAAGGTAGATACCTTTTCCGGTAAATCTGCCTTGCCTGCTTTTTGCTATATTCAGTCCAATGGTTTATACTCTGTTACTGCCTTTAGATACGATTCGAGGTCATCGTTCAAGATAAGGTCTGCATAATCAAGCGGTGCATTGTAGATAAGGTAATCAAACGCTGATACATATTGTCCGCGACCTCATTTTCTACGGCAATCGTATCAATCGAAATCATACTCCCGTCAGAAAACCGAAGTTCCACGCAAACGGTATCCATGTTAAACTCACAACAGACAAGTTTTTTCATCATTTTGTCTTATTTGAAAAAACGTTCCCATGTACTTTTGAAAATTCGCACTTTATTCTGTTCCCATTTTTTCAGATTGCCTAAATTTGTTCCAAGCATATCGGCATATTCACGCTGTGTCATATCGAGAGCCAACCGCTTTTCGCGTATCTGCTTGCCTTGGTTGTTGTATAGGAACATATTAAAATCATCAAGCAATTCCGTTACGGGAACACCAAACAATGTGGCGAGTTTTTCCATATTATTTAATGGGTAGTAGTCACGTCCGTATTCCTCATAGCGCATATAAGTGCTACGGTCTACGCCTATGTAATCCGCAACCTCTCTTTGCAGGAGTGCTTTTCGGTATCTGTGATAACGAAGCTTGTCCGCAATTTCGGTTATCTCCGAAGGATCGGAAAAACGGATATTGAATTTCTCGGACTCTAACAAGTGGTGCGGTGCAAGCAAAGGAAAACTATGAATGAATAAGGGAGCAAATTTCACCTCTCCCGATATGTTTTGTACCATTAAGTATGAATGGCTACCTAAGCGGCGAAACACGCGCCATTTTTCATCGGAAGGAGCTTGACTTTCGCCGTATGCTCCAAAACGAGCCGTTATGATAGGATGGCATTTTGTATGCATCTTGCCCCATAGGTGGCAAATCTGGCACCGTTGTCCGGGTCAAAGGAATCGATGGATTTGATCAGCCCAATGGAACCAATGGACACCAGATCCTCCTTATCCGGGCTGGCGGCGTAGTATTTTCGCACCACGTGGGCTACCAATCGCAGGTTATGCTCGATCAGCTTTTCACGGGCTGCCATGTCGCCGTTCTCCCGCCATTTTCGAAATAAGGTATCCTCCACCGTTTTATCCAGCGGCGGGGGAAACTGCTGACCGGGGGATGCAGATAGGGCTGTGAACGAGAAACCGGACAGGATCGATAACAGATACGCAAGCATAGGCCCCTCTCCTTTTGGTAGGATGCTATACCATATGCTGACCTTGCGGCATTATTTCCCACACCTGCCAGTTATTTTCATGCTACCTTTTCTTTTTTGCCGTGTATGCTTCGTTGTTTTGGGTCATACTATCACCGAAACCCTATTGGATTGCAGAGAAAGGAAAAAAGCTTATGCTTGACAGAATCGCAACGATCCTTGTGATCATCGGTGCCTTGAACTGGGGCAGCATTGGACTCTTTCGCTTTGACATCGTCTCCTGGCTATTTGGCGGACAGGATGCGCTTTGGGCTCGGATCATCTATGGCGTGGTAGCACTGG
>CAYLUV010000254.1:0-1634 GCA_964386955.1 uncultured Lachnospiraceae bacterium | reverse complement strand
ATATCGCCCTCTGAATGTCGTTCGTCGGCGCCGGCGCCCAGCCCTCCTGACAGGCTTTTAGATACGTGGAACGTTGGACGGGGAGAACGCCCAGGGGCTTCATATAATCCCAAAAGCGCTGGACGACGTCCATCGGAAGTTCATAGTCGGGGTTCCTGTCGAGTTCGGACTGGCTCGTGATGCCGCGTGTCAGGGAACGCTCGTAACGCGACCCTGCCGCCCCGCACAGATACGCAAAGGCTCGTGACAACTCCTTCTTCGTCCGTTGTTCAAAAAAGGCGGTGCGCCTTTCCTGTGAAATCGGAGCAGTGTTCACCAAAGCCCAGCGGTTTTCGGGCGCGACGAGGATTGGAGGCAACGTCTCGTCATCAATTACGAAGATGGCGGCGTCTCCGTGAATCTTTGGATTTTTGATGTCGAATGAACCTTCTGAATACGCGATCTTGAACTTTGTAAGTTCTGAAAAGTAGGCGATCGATTCGTCTATCCATGCCTTCGACGCCTTTTTCTGGCAGTTCACATAGGCAATCGAACCTCTGCCGCTGCCGGGCTTTTCGATGAAGCCGCCGACACGCCGATTGACCACGGCGTCGAGCCGGGCTTTCCGTTCA
Organism: uncultured Lachnospiraceae bacterium; assembly: GCA_964386955.1. Lineage (GTDB taxonomy): Bacteria > Bacillota > Clostridia > Lachnospirales > Lachnospiraceae > SIG292. The sequence goes on along the minus strand of CAYLUV010000254.1, from coordinate 1,023 downwards.
AGCGAGGTCAGTTTTCCGTCCGTCGCGGCAGCGGCCAAAACGACGCCAAGAAAAGTCGCGGCAAGCAGAAGCCTATTCATGGGATTTGCCCTTCCTTAGATTTAGCCGGGTAAGGGGGGTGAAATTGATCGGCGCGCAACCCCTCTCCTCAAGCATGATGTTGACCGCCCGCTGCAGTTCGCCGACTTCTTCGTCGGATTCACATTCCCCCATGTTCTGGGAGTAGAGTTGCTTGATCGACTGCTTGTATTTGGCGAGGTCCTGGAGCTGCCAGCGGCTCTCGGACATGATGGCGGCAATGTCCTCTCCCCTGTCGTGCGCTTCCTTGAGTTCGCGCCTCGCCTGGGCCACGCCCCTCTTCAAATCGGCCTGCCATGGCTCGTCGTCGGGCGAAACGGCGATGGGGGTCTCAAGCGATTTGAGAAACTGCTCGGCAAACCATCGGTCATAGCGCTTCGCCCCCACGACGGCGTCGCCGGGACGCGCCATGAGAATCCCTGCGATCTCGTTGTCTGAACGATGCTCGAAAATGCTGTACCTGGACTTCCCGTAATTGGCAACCCGGTTCGTGACGGCCCCCGTGGGCTTGTGGATGCGTCCCGACGGCAGCATGACATACCCGTTGACCTCCTCTCCGACTCTTGCCGGGCGGGCATCGGGGGCGGCGGCCTTCTCGTCTGCCCTGGCGGGGCTTGCGGACGGTACGGAAACCGGGGGCGCAGCCTCTTCCACGGCCTTGCATTTCCCGGGGGCAGAGGCCGCATTCCGCCCGTCGTCATCGGCGCCTGGGCCGAAGACGAAATACACCCCCGTCACGACCGTTGCGGCAACGGAGACGAGGAGGAGCCAGATGCCGCGCGAGCGGACGGCCGCCTCAGTCCGTCTGATAGAACGGCCACTTGATTTGGGCTGATTCCAGGCCATCGGCAGTAACCAATCAAAGCCCGCCCGCGCTCTGCGGACGGGCTTTTTTTTTTCACTATCCTATGCTAGGTTAGACGGCTTTGCGCTTGAGCGCGAGAC
>CAYLUV010000253.1:0-1634 GCA_964386955.1 uncultured Lachnospiraceae bacterium | reverse complement strand
GAAATCCCCATCTGATCGCTTGATTTTGCGAACCAGTTATGGCATCATTTCCGACAGCAACCTTTGAAAGGAGAACGACGATGAAAGACCCGATCAGAAAGACACCCGAGTTCAAGTCCCTCCGCGCCGAGGCGCGTGAGGCGATTGCCGCCTATGCGGACGGCGCGGACTTCCTCTTCACGATCAGCCGCCTCGCGGCCATCGGGGAGCGGATGAACGAGCTGCTGGCGTAGAGCGGACGCGATTTCAAGGGCGGAGACAACCTACCTCCGCTCGCGGACGGCCCCCGCGCTTTTTCCGAGCGTCACCATTCCTTTCTGCGCGAGGTTTTTCTGCGGACAAGGCCGTCCGCTCTTTTTGTCTGCACACGACTGGCGGAATCCCACGGCTTCAGAAAACGCCGCCCTGCGCGTCCGTGTGCGCCGACTGGGAGGCGTTCGGCGCGGCGGGTACGGGACGGAGGGTGTGATGGCCGAACTTGTCAAGGACAGTACCACTCCTAAAAGACATATCTCGTAGACACCGGCATTCTATTGTGATTATTCGTAGTTAAACGGCTCGTTGTCTCAAGGGCTGATATTTGATATACTTTCCCTCGAAACAATAATGTGGCGTGTTCGAGGAAATTGCTACGTTCATGCGGCAACGCCAACACAATTCAAGATGCGCTTTGGGGCGCGTCTTGTTTGTGTGTCCGCTTTGGCCGTAGCAAGCCACCTCGAACCATAAACGAGACGCGCTTCTTTCTACAGTAGAAGGAGGCGGTGCAGTGACGACTGAAACTTGTTTTGAAGAGTCAGGGATACTGACAGCGGATGAACTTACTAGAATGGTTTGTGACAAGGACGTGAAGGTGATTGGTTTTCATGACCATAAAAAGGCGTCCGAAAAATACGTCGTCCTCTCTGTCACGGATGATGGCAAAGAGAAGGAATGGCGATTGCCATATTACTATCGCCGTACGGACGTCCGTGTTGATACGGTTGCCGAACTCGTCGACTATGTCAGACGATGCAGACCGCGTCTGACTGTCGCAGGCGTTAGTGACTGCAAGGCAAAATATGGCAAACTGGCAAATTCCATCTTCGGCAAGAACGCCAATGTCACGCTCGCGATATTCAGGAGGTTGCTCAAAGAGTGTGGCAACTGGATCTGCAACCAAGACTTCAAGAATCCGAATTCACAACGCAGGATACAGGACATAAAGGAACATGGTTTCACGATAGCCACGAAAATTGAGGCGCGGAACACCTATCATATGCTGCTGCCATTCGATGTGGTCAAGGCTCCGACATACGAGACTATCCCGGTCAAGGTACGCAGGGCAATCTTCGATGCACTCGGCGGGATTGACGCCTATTCGGGACGTAAATCTGGAATCTCCGCCTTGCCCGACCATAAGTTTCCGGAAATACGATGGGAGAAGGAGACGGCGGAATCCAATGCGGAACTGACCGAATCGGAAATGCGCAGGAAATTCCAACTTGTGTCGGAATCCGTCAACCAGTCCAAGCGCGAGGTGTGCCGTAGATGCTTCCAGACGGGCAGACGTGGGAAACTCTCCGAAATAGACTTCTATTATGCAGGTGGCGAGACATGGCCTGATGACGTTCCGAGGACGGGCAAGTCTGCGG
>CAYLUV010000252.1:0-1639 GCA_964386955.1 uncultured Lachnospiraceae bacterium | reverse complement strand
CTCCACATCAGCATTTTTCTTCAGTTCCAGCACAATACGGATTCCCTCCTTGGAGGATTCATTGGAAACATCCAAGATATCCGTCGTCTGTCTCGTCTCAATAAGAGAAAATACATCGCTGATAAATTTTCCAATGCCGGCACCAATCATGGTATAAGGGATTTCGCTGATGACCAGACGATCTCTCTCCCCTCTTTTTTTGCCTTCTTCCAGCTCCACTTTACCGCGAAGACGAATTTTTCCATTCCCAGTCTCATAGACTGAAAGCAAATCTTTCTGATTCACCACAAGACCTCCCGTTGGGAAATCTGGACCCTTTACATATTGCATTAGCTCCGCCACTGTAATGTCTGGCTGATCCATATATGCCTTCATAGCATCTATGACTTCCGCCAGATTGTGAGGCGGAATGTTGGTGGTCATACCAACGGCGATTCCCTCCGCACCATTAATCAGAAGGTTCGGTACCCGAACTGGTAAAACCTCCGGTTCCTTCTCCATCTCATCAAAGTTCGGCATAAAATCTACCACATCTTTGTCCAGATCAGACAAATACACATCCTGGGTAAATTTCTTTAATTTTGCCTCGGTATATCGCATGGCGGCTGCGCCATCGCCCTCTATGGAGCCAAAGTTTCCATGGCCATCCACCAGTGCCATACCCTTCTTAAAATCCTGCTCCATCACAACCAGTGCCTCGTAGATGGAACTGTCCCCATGAGGATGATATTTACCCATGGTTTCTCCCACGATACGGGCAGATTTTCTATGAGGCTTGTCATAATTTAAGCCAAGCTCGTTCATGGCATAGAGCACCCTTCTTTGTACCGGTTTTAGTCCATCCCGCACATCCGGCAATGCTCTCTGACAGATTACGCTCATGGCATAGTCGATATATGATTTTTGCATCAGGTCAGAATACTCTGCCTTTACAATTGTTTCTGCCATTTTCTTGTTCTCCTTCTATTTCTTCCTTGCATCCTTTTACGCGTCAATATCCGCTTCCTTTGCGTGTTCATAGATAAACTCTCTTCTCGGAGGCACTTCACTTCCCATCAAGATAGACGTGATATCTGATGCAGCTTTTGCATCCTCGATTTCCACCTGTTTCAAAATACGTGTCTCCGGATCCAGTGTTGTCTCCCAAAGCTGCTGGGCATCCATCTCTCCCAGACCTTTATAACGCTGTAAGGTAAAGGAACCCTTGTGATTTTTTCGGTATTGTTCCAACGCCTTGTCATCGTAGAGATATTCTTCCTCTCCCCTCTTTGGAATCGCCTTATAGAGAGGTGGTGTGGCCAAATACACATGACCATGTGTAATAAGATCCGGCATAAAACGGTAAAAGAACGTCAACAGTAATGTGGCGATATGGGCACCGTCCACGTCCGCATCGGTCATAATAATAATCTTGTTATATTTTAATTTGGTAATGTCAAAATCGTTTCCGTAGCCTTCGGAGAAGCCACAGCCAAAGGTATGAATGATGGTCTTAATCTCCGCATTCCCAAGAACTTTATCCATGGTGGCTTTTTCCACGTTCAAAATTTTCCCTCGGATCGGAAGAATTGCCTGAAAACGACGGTTTCTGGCAGTTTTGGCAGATCCTCCCGCAGAGTCTCCCTCTACAATAAAGATC
>CAYLUV010000251.1:0-1641 GCA_964386955.1 uncultured Lachnospiraceae bacterium | reverse complement strand
GCACAAATCATAATTCTTCGGGCAATAAAGGTAATGCTCTCTCCAGAATGGAGCATCTTTGCCAGATAATAAACGGCCGCATCGGGATCGGAACCTCGCATACTCTTAATAAAGGCGGAGATGGTATCATAATGGTTGTCGCCATTTTTATCGTAATAGATGGCTCTTCGCTGAATACATTCTTCCGCCACAGATAAATCGATTACAATCTCTTTTTTCTCATTTGGTTCTGTGGTGAGAATACCAAGTTCTAAGGCATTTAAGGCACAGCGAGCGTCTCCCTCTGCCATATCTGCCAGAAAATCACAGGCTTCCTCCGTGAGCACAGCGCCGTAGATTCCCATACCTTTTTTCTCATCCTTCGTGGCTTTTCGAAGAAGTTCCTTAATATCCTCTTTTTGGAGGGGTTTTAGTTCAAAAATATTGGAGCGGGAAATAAGCGCCCCGTTCACCTCAAAATAAGGATTCTCCGTTGTTGCACCAATCAGCGTAACAGTGCCGTCTTCCACATAGGGCAAAAGAAAATCCTGCTGCCCCTTGTTGAAGCGATGAATCTCGTCGATAAACAAAATGGTCTTTTTCCCATACATGCCCTTGTTGTCCTGGGCTTCTCGTATGGCCGCCTCCATCTCCTTCTTTCCTGAGGTGGTGGCATTGAGCTGCATAAAAGCAGCACTGGTTGTATTGGCGATGACCTTTGCAAGAGTCGTCTTTCCACACCCCGGCGGTCCATAGAGCAAAATAGAACTCAGTTTATCCGCCTTAATGGCTCGGTAAAGCATCTTATCCTTTCCCAAGATGTGTTGCTGTCCCACCATCTCATCCAACGTAGTAGGACGCATCCGGCCAGCCAACGGTGCTTCTTTTTCCTGGTCTTGCTCCCTCATATAATCAAATAAATCCATAACAATTTCTCCCTCCTATTCCACCGGTTTTTGATTGATGGAACGGATAATGGCAAATCCATCCTCCAAATCCACTTTGGAGAAAGTACCCTGTTCAAATACAAAATTCCAATAACCAGAAAGAGGAAGTCCCAGCATGCTGGCAAACAAATGTCCCAGCGTTCCCTTGTGGGCAACCACCAGCACCTTTCCTTCTTCCTTCCAAAGATCCTGCAGGAAATCATCCACTCTTTCTCGAACCATGCGAAAACTTTCTCCCTCCGGCAGACAATACTCCTGATGATTCCGATTCCAGCATACCAGTTCCTCTGGGAATTCCTGCTGCAGTTCCCCATAAGTCTTTCCCTCGAACCGTCCAAAATTCTGCTCCATCAGTCGTTTTTCCATCTCCAGTTCCTGATCGGTCAATTCTTTCGCCGTATCCACAGCCCGTATCAGCGGAGAAACAATCACTTTATCAAACTCTATCTTACGAAAATAATTCCCCAATTCTTTTGCCTGGGCGATTCCCTTATCAGAGAGCGGTACATCGGAATGTCCATAATAACGCCCCTCTTTATTCCAGGTGGTCTCCCCATGGCGCACTAGAAATAATTCCATCTTTTTATCCTTTCCATTCCTATGTTTTAGCCATTGTCTTTCAACATTATACCGATTCTTCCTTTAAATTACAACCTCCTTGTGGTATGATAGCAGAGACAGAAATTTAGGAGGTAATAAACTATGTCTATTCCAC
>CAYLUV010000250.1:0-1645 GCA_964386955.1 uncultured Lachnospiraceae bacterium | reverse complement strand
CGACCAGTTGGCACGGGCGTTGGAGAAGGATCTCGCCGCACAAAAAGGATTCCAGGTCTAGTCGACGATCTGGGGTTGAGGCACTTCATCCCCCTCGTAGAAATACGACCGTTCGACCCCCTTGAAAAGAATTTCGCGATTGTCGACGTTGTCCATACGTCGGCTGGTATCTGCGGGCTCCGTTGAGCAGTGGTTGCGGTAGTCGGGCAGTCTGTCGCGGAAAATCGTCTCTGACATCTTCTTCATGCCTCCATTCTATAGTGACCTTGAATTTGAGCAATGGAGAATCTTGCCGGTTTCCTATGGTGTCCTATATCATGAACAACTGCGCGAATACGAAGGTGCGGGAACGAGAGGATGTTTTTTTGCTATAATAAAGACTTGAATTTTTTCCGAAGGAAATAAGACGTTATGGACAAAAAAGCTTCAATGGCCGATTTCGCCGCCCTGTTGGACGGACAGCTCAAGAATTACCACAAAGGGTTTAATCCCGGCGATAAGATGTCGGCGCGTGTCGTCCGCGTGGGCGAAACCTTTCTGACGCTGGACGTGAACGCGAAGAGCGTCGGCATTCTGCCGATCGAGGACGTTACGGATGCCGATGGCGGCGTGACGGCGAAGCGCGGCGATTTGCTTGATGTTGAGTTCGTTGGGATGCAGAAGGACGCCTATCTGTTTGCGTTGGCGAACAAGGTGGATTCCGCCGCCGTCGTCGACGTGGATCAAACGATCCAGCGCGCGTTCGATAACCAGCTTCCCATCGAGGGGCGCGTCGAGAAGGAGGTCAAGGGTGGCTACGAGGTGACCGTCTCCGGACAGCGTGCGTTCTGCCCCTATTCGCAGATCGACCGCGTTCGCAAACCGCTCGACAAGGGCGCGGAAAATCCCTACGTGGGCCAGACGTTTCAGTTCCTCGTGTCCGAATACGGCAAGGACGACCGTGGGCAGAATCTGATTGTCAGCCGCCGTGCCGTCCAGGAAAAGGAACTTCAGGTGGCGAAGGACTATCTGCGCGATTCGTTGACGGAAGGGCAGACCCTGAACGGCACGGTCGTGAAGGTGCTCGACTTCGGCGCGTTCGTCGATCTCGGCGGTCTGGAAGGTCTCGTCCCCGTGCGCGAAATCTCGTGGGACAAGGTTGTCGATCCGCGCGATTTCGTCAAGGAGGGCGAGGTCGTCACGGTGAAGATTCTTTCACTCGACTGGGAACGCGAACGCATTTCGCTCTCCATCCGTCAGTGCCAGGCCAAGCCCCTGCGTCCCAGGACGCCTGAGGAGATTGCGGCCGAGGCCGAAGCTCAGGACGTCAAGGACTGGATGGAAACGCACAAGGGCGATAACACCGGTTTCTCCTCGCTGAGTTCCGCGTTCGCCAGCCTCGACCTTTGACCTATTCTCGTTGAACGGGATGCAATTTAGGTTGGCAACTGTCGTACCTGTGAGATATTCCGTGGAATCCGAAAAGTATCGGAGGAGCTGATCGCGATCGTTCTTGGGGAAAAAGAAGGTCGTCGCCCCGCGAAGGATCTTTTCAAGTGGATGAACGAGTAAGGGAGTTTGTGTTGAACGTTCCACGTGAACCTGATACGGTGCTTGCATTCAAGGACGGATGCCTCGTCTCCCGTTCGGCGCATTCCGGAATCCG
>CAYLUV010000249.1:0-1675 GCA_964386955.1 uncultured Lachnospiraceae bacterium | reverse complement strand
AGCTCACACTGCAGCACCCAAAGATTACCTCATCGACAATCTCTTATTCTGCCTTATCACAATAAAACGATGCGAAACAGAGTAGTTGCTTTTAGTAGCAATTTAGTAGCAGAGCAAAAGAAAAAGTCCGGGAACGCCCTGTTTACAAGGGTTCCCAGACTTTAGGCTACTATTCGAATTCTATCGTCCCTGGTGGCTTGCTCGTAATATCGTACAGCACACGGTTGACGTGATCTACTTCGTTTACGATTCGGTTCATCACGCGTCCAAGAACCTCCCAAGGAAGCTCTGCTGCCTCGGCTGTCATAAAGTCGATGGTATTTACCGCTCGAAGAGCTACCGCGTAGTCGTAGGTTCGCTCGTCTCCCATGCAGCCTACAGAACGCATGTTGGTGAGGGCTGCAAAATACTGACCGATGGAACGGCTAAGACCAGCATTTTCCAGTTCTTCTCGGTAGATGGCATCGGCATCCTGAACGATTTTGACTTTTTCAGCGGTTACTTCGCCGATGATGCGGACACCAAGACCTGGACCTGGGAATGGCTGTCTAAAGACAAGTTTTTCGTCTATGCCAAGTTCTAATCCCACTTTGCGGACTTCGTCTTTAAATAAGTCGCGAAGTGGTTCGATGATTTCTTTGAAGCTTACTACGGATGGCAGTCCCCCTACGTTGTGATGGGATTTAATCACAGCAGATTCGCCGCCAAGTCCACTCTCCACCACGTCTGGATAAATGGTTCCCTGTACAAGGAAATCTACCGTACCAATCTTTTTGGCTTCCTCCTCAAAGACGCGGATAAATTCTTCCCCGATTATTTTACGTTTTGCCTCCGGTTCAGATACCCCTTTTAATTTGCTGTAGAAACGCTCCTGGGCATTGACACGAATGAAATTCAAATCAAATTTGCCTGTTGGTCCGAAAATTGCCTCCACTTCGTCTCCCTCATTTTTGCGAAGAAGTCCATGGTCCACAAAGACGCAGGTAAGCTGTTTTCCAACGGCTTTGGCAAGCATAACTGCCGCAACGGAGGAATCTACACCGCCGGAGAGCGCACAGAGAACCTTTCCGTTTCCTACCTTTTCGCGGATTTCTGTAATGGCTGCTTCCACAAAGGAATCCATGCGCCAATCACCGGAGCAGCCACAGATATTATATACGAAGTTGGAAAGCATCTTTGTGCCTTCTTCTGTGTGTAACACTTCTGGATGGAACTGAACAGCGTAGAGCCCCTTCTCTTCCATCTCAGCCGCCGCAACAGGACAATCCTTGGTATAAGCTGTTCTAGTAAAGCCTGGTGCAATATTGGAAATATAGTCATTGTGACTCATCCAGCAGATAGTCTTTTCGGATACATCTTCAAATAATTTGGATGTGCGATCTACGTTTACCTCAATCTTTCCGTACTCTCTGACTGGGGCTCTTCCCACTGTTCCGCCAAGCAAATGCATCATCAGCTGAGAACCGTAACAGATACCAAGAATCGGAACCCCCATCTCAAACAAGGCTTTGTCACAGGTAGGAGAATCTGCCTCGTAGACGCTATTTGGTCCACCGGTTAAAATGATTCCCTTTGGATTCATGGCTTTGATTTCTTCCAAATCCTTTTTGTATGAATAAATCTCACAATATACATTACATTCTCTCACTCGTCTGGCGATCAGCTGATTATACTG
>CAYLUV010000248.1:0-1685 GCA_964386955.1 uncultured Lachnospiraceae bacterium | reverse complement strand
ATGCAGAAACAAAGTTCTTCATCAATCCAACAGGACGTTTCGTAATCGGTGGACCACACGGAGATAGTGGTTTAACAGGTAGAAAGATTATCGTAGATACTTACGGTGGATATGCTCGTCACGGCGGTGGAGCTTTCTCCGGAAAAGACTGCACAAAGGTAGACCGTTCTGCAGCTTATGCAGCTCGTTATGCAGCGAAGAACATTGTAGCAGCTGGTCTGGCAGACAAATGTGAAATTCAGTTATCCTATGCCATCGGTGTGGCTCAGCCAACATCCATCATGGTAGATACCTTCGGCACAGGCAAATTAGCGGATGATAGATTAGTTGAGATTGTAAGAGAAAACTTTGATCTTCGTCCAGCAGGCATTATTAAGATGCTTGACTTGAGAAGACCAATCTACAAACAGACTGCAGCATACGGTCACTTTGGAAGAAACGATTTGGATCTTCCATGGGAAAGATTGGATAAGGTAGAAGCTTTAAAAGCATACATGAAATAAGGTGATGATGTGAGCACAGCAAGTTCAGTCAGAGGATCGCGGAGTGGCAAGAGAAAGATGCGAGAACTTCGGGTCAGTCCGGACTTTGATTACAAATTAATAACTTGTGTTTTGTTGTTGGCTGGTTTTGGTGTTGTTGTACTGTATTCTTCCAGTTACTATTCCAAGGGAATGTCCATGATGGGAAAACAGGTACTTTTTACGGTGATTGGTCTTGTGGCTATGATGTTTATTGCCATGTTTCTGGATTATCGAAAATTGAAACCCTTTGCTATTCCCGTGTATCTGTTGTCCCTGGCAGTTACCCTGTTGGTGTTGTCTCCCCTGGGTATTAATTTAAATGGTGCCAAGCGATGGATTAATTTGCGAGTCACAACATTCCAGCCATCTGAATTTGTAAAGCTGGCGGTCATTGTGGCGTTGGCGGGGATTCTTTCTACCTATTGGAAGAAGCTGAATCGAAGAAATGTGAATATCGGGTTAGTCTTTTTCACCATGGTGCCGGTGGCACTGTTGTTCCTGATTACAGACCATCTAAGTGCGGCTATTATCGTGTTTGTGATTTGCTATGGCATGATCTACATTGCCCATCCGCAGGATCGCAAACTATTGTTGCTTGCCCTTCTTGGAATTGTGGCGGTGGTAGCCATGATCTACTGGATTGTATATGTAAAAGAATACCAGATTGGAGAAAGTTTCCGATATACTAGAATTCGTATTTGGTTTGATCCTTTCAATGAGGAGTATCCAAATTCCTATCAGGTGCGGGAAGGTCTTTATGGTATTGCCACAGGAGGTCTTTTTGGACGAGGACTTGGCAACAGTATCTTAAAGCAGGGTTTTTTGCCGGAACCATACAATGACATGATTTTTGCTGTACTGTGTGAAGAGATGGGACTTTTGGGCGCCGTTATGGTTCTCTTCCTGTTCTTCTATATGGTAGTTCGTATTTTTCGGATTGGCATGCAGGCACCGGATAAATTTGGTTTCTTTATCTGCATGGGTGTCATGCTGCATATCGCCTCTCAGGTTATCCTGAATATCCTGGTTGTTACTAACACCATTATGAATACGGGAATTACCCTTTGCTTTTTCTCAGCAGGAGGAAGCTCGTTGATTTTCATTTATCTGGAAATTGGTCTTGTGCTAAGTGTGGCAAAACGAATCCAAAATCCGAGATAG
>CAYLUV010000247.1:0-1690 GCA_964386955.1 uncultured Lachnospiraceae bacterium | reverse complement strand
ATCCAAATGCCATCACCATCGCAGAGGACATGTCCGGTATGCCTGGTATGTGTCTTCCTATCAAAAACGGCGGTATCGGCTTTGATTACCGTCTCGCTATGGGACTTCCTGATATGTGGATTCGCACCATCAAGGAAAAACGCGACGAAGATTGGCCAATCGGCAACATTTGGGGAGATATGTGCCTGCGCCGTCCAGGAGAAGGCACAGTAGCTTACGTGGAAAGCCACGATCAGGCTTTAGTAGGAGATAAGACTGTGATCTTCCGTCTGGCAGATGCCGCTATGTACACCGACATGAACGTAGAATGTCACAATCCAGTGATTGACCGCGCCATTGCCCTTCACAAGATGATTCGTCTCCTCACCCTTGCCGGCGGTGGAGAAGCCTATTTGAACTTCATGGGCAACGAATTTGGTCACCCAGAGTGGATTGACTTTCCACGAGAAGGCAACGGCTGGAGTTTCCATTACTGCCGCCGCCAGTGGAGCTTATACAACAAGAACTTAAAATACAGCTGGTTAGGTGATTTCGACAAGGATATGATTCACCTTACCAAAGAACACCGCATTTTCGACCAGAAAATGGCAGATCTTTGCCTGATGAAAGAGCCAGAAAAGACCATGGCATTTTACCGCAAGGGACTTCTCTTCGCCTTCAACTTCGACCCTACACAGTCTTTGACAAACCTTTTGATTCCAGTGCCAAGAAAAGCGGATTATACCGTTGCCCTTTGCTCTGACGATCAGAAATTTGGCGGAAATAACCTGGTAGCGCATATGACCTACCCAGTAAAAGAATTTGACGGAAAATACTTCATCGAAGTATACCTTCCAGCCCGCACCGCTGTTGTATTTGAAGAAGGAACCGTACAGGAATAAACTAAATAACAAAAATGCAAACAACCTAAATAAAAAGGCTGTCATACAGAACTCATCCTTCTTTGTGAGAACTGTTATGACAGCCTTTTCTTAGTGATTTGTTATTCTTTTTTTGCTTTTCTTCCCGTATACCAAAGTAGAGAAAGTGCCATCAGCATCAGCAACATGCCTCCTGCTTTGTATGGTAAGGTTCCTCTTCCACCGGTCTGCGGCAATTCTGGATAATTGATCTGGTTGATTACGGTAACACCGGTAGCCGCTTCTGTGAATACCATTCCATCCCCTACCGTAACGTTGCCAGCGGAATCTATGGTAACCTTCGTGCCGCCTTCGTAGCTTACGCGGAAAGGTTTTCCACCAATGAAAGCCACTGTCTCAGGATTCAAGATTGGATTTCCATCATCATCCAGCTCATAAATATAATATGTATTTTCAAGCTCCACATCCTTAAATGTGGCAACCCCATTCGCCGGAGTCACTGTGTTGTTACTAAATTGGATGGTTACTGTCTTTAATGGTTTTGGTAAGGATTCTGCCGTCGAATCACCCAATTTATCCTTGGTGATTTCTTCCCCATAAAGACCAAATTTATAGGTTCCATCCACTCGGTCCAGTGACGTGCCATCGGCATTCTGGAACTTTTTGGTGACAGGGATTTCGCCCTTGTGGTTGTAGGCGTGGTACTCATATTGATACCCTTCGTAACAAATCTTTACGCCTTTCTCTGCCCACTCATTTAACTCTTCTGGGTATTTTCCTTCTGTATCTCCCTCTGCCTTTATCTTCTTTGCCACAGCGAAATAATGTGG
>CAYLUV010000246.1:0-1694 GCA_964386955.1 uncultured Lachnospiraceae bacterium | reverse complement strand
AGCTGTGACCCAGAGCGTCACCGGACTCGAAGGTATCTGTGCCGTTTTCGCCGCAGGAGCAGCTCTTGTAGTAAACTGCCTTGGCGGTACAGGTTGCGGCGCTCTTCAGGTGAGATGCGCCCACCACTTCCTGATCGAAAACGTGGTCTGCCAGCTGACCGTATTCCTGCTCACAGACAGAACACACGGCCTTGGCGGTGCAGGTTGCGGTGCCGCCGGTGTGGACGGCTTCGCCCTGCTTCTCGTCACAGCCGGAGCAGGCGTGCCAGTGGGAGGTGGCATCATAGGACCAGGTTTCCGCGAAATCGTGGGTATGCGCTGCCCGCTCGTTGTAGTAAGTGCCGTTCTGATCGTCAAAGTAGACGGTCTTGCCCTCGAATTTGGGGTAGGCATCCACGGTCAGGGTCTGCTTCCAGACCAGCTCACCCTCGGACTTGGAGCCGTTGAGCAGGTAGGTGACTTCGCCGGAGGCAAACTGCTCTGCGGCCTTTGCCCTGGTCTTTTCGGCTACATCTGCGGTGGTAGAACCTGTGTTTGCACATCCAACGCCGTTCTGTACCGTCTTCTTGCTATCCTTGGCGCAGCCGGTGAGGTAGAAGCAGTTTTTCAGCGTATAGCTATTATAGCCACGACCCAGAATGCCGCCTACATAGGTATCACCGGTAACGGATGCCGCATTGTAGCAGTTCTGGATAGTGCCGCCACTGGTCTTGCCCACGATGCCGCCCACATCATCGCCGCCAGCATCGATGATGCCGGTGGTGTGGTTAGCACAGTCGCTAACCTTGCCCTTGATATTAACCCCGACGATGCCACCCACGGGGCGCTCGGAGCTGTCAGATTCATCCACGATTTTACCCGCGTTGATACACTGAGAAATGGTACGGACTCTAGAAAAATTATTCTCCTCAATGCTACCGGCGATGCCACCCAGGGTGCCGCCTCCGCCGTAGATCTTGGCGCTGGTGCTGTTGACACAGCGGGTAATGGTACCAGCATTGAAGCCGGCAATGCCACCAACATAGGTGCTGGTGCCATAGATCATGGAGCTGTTGGTGCAGTTTTCCACAGTACCGCTGTTGTAGCCCACGATGCCGCCCACATTGCGGTAACCATGGATATAGGAATCGGCAAGGGTGACATTGCAAACGATGCCACCAGCATCCAGGCTGGCAAACAAGCCCTGCCAGCCTCCAATACTATTCTCCTGCCAGTAGTACAGGCCGGAGATGGCATGGTTTTGACCATCGAAGGTACCGGCATACATGACCCTGTTGGTGGCACCAATGGCATTCCATTTTAAAAATTTCATTTCCTCTGCTTCGTCTTTATCCAGAGGTGACGCAGGCAGTCCGGTGTTGATCGTAATATCCCGGGTCAGAACAGCATCAACCTGATTGGAATACACATCGTCTGCAGCATCCTCGGTATCTGCACCTGCAATCTGGGTCTTGCCGTCCACAAACTTGGCAAACCAGTACAGATTGCCGCCATTGGCGATCTGGTAGGTTCCATCCACCACCTCAGGCTCCTGATAATGCTCAGAACCAACCGCACAGAAGCCGTTCTCATCAAACTGGCAGGCAGCCAGCTCGCCACCCTGGAAGGTATCGCTGTCGGTACCCTTCTCGCCGCAGGTGCAACTCTTGTAGTATGTGCCCAGATTGCCGCAAGTCGCAGGTGTCTTCAGGTAC
>CAYLUV010000245.1:0-1713 GCA_964386955.1 uncultured Lachnospiraceae bacterium | reverse complement strand
AATTTGATGCGCATTGAAATAGTTGCACATGAACGCTGCGTGCTTTACGGTCACGCAGAAACCAAGCCCCTTCACTTTGTCAATGTCGGTGACATATTTCAGGAGAGACATTACCACATGATCTGCGCGGCGATTGGCCACGTTCTCACAAGAAGTATAGATCTGCTCCAACTCGCTCTTTTGATAGCCACCGGCAGACCATTTCAGCGAGTCCAAGTCTATCGTGTCGGTGACACCAAAGTACTGGAAAGGACACAGCAGTTTGCGGTCGATGGCCTCCGGCAAACGGATCTCCGCGGCAATACGGTTGTTGAAGTACGGCAATACGCTTTTGCCATCCATACGTTCCGGCGTTGCCGTTAGACCCAACAGAATGCAGGGATGATAGTAGGTCAACAGCTTTTGATAGGTTGGGGCAGCTGCATGGTGAAACTCGTCCACGACGATGTAATCATAAAAGTCAGGTTTCGTTTGTGCTGTGAAGTCCTGAGTGTTGAAAGTCTGAATCGAGATAAACAGGTTGTTAATAGACTCCGGTTTGTAGCCGCCTACGAACAACTCGCCAAAGTTGGGGTCCTTGAGCACGGCGCGAAAGGTGGATTGGCTCTGCTTGAGGATCTCTTCTCGATGCGCCACAAAAAGTAGGCGACAGGGGCTGTTCGGGTTCTGTTTACAGAACCGTTTATAGTCGAGTGCCGAGATGACGGTCTTTCCGGTGCCAGTAGCAGCCACCACCAGATTTTGAGTATAGTTGAGGATCTTTCGTTCGGCCTCCAGCTTATCCAGAATTTCTTGCTGATAGAGATAGGGCGTGATGTCCAGCGTATAGACGTCCGCATTGTTGGCGTGGAAGTATTTTTCGTTTTTCAGGGCCTTTGCGAGGTGCTCCTTCTGGTCTTCCTTGTAACATTCGAATTCGCGATCATTCCAGTAATGCTCGAATGTAGCGGCAATTTTGTTGATGGTTTCGGGTAAATCTCGCTGCGTTACCTTGGTGTTCCATTCCAGGCCACTGGTTAACGCCGCGTTTGAGATGTTTGAGGAGCCTACGTATGCCGTCGTGAAGCCTGTCTTGCGATAGAAGATGTACGCCTTGGCATGGAGACGAGTGGTCTTTGTGTTGTAGCTGATTTTGATCTGAGTGTTGGGAAGTTTCCGAAGTTCATCGATGGCCTTCACGTCAGTCGCCCCCATGTAGGAGGTCGTAATCACGCGAAGTTTACCACCGTTTTGTGTAAACTCGCGAAGCTCGTCCATCAGTAGACGCAAACCGCTCCATTTGATAAAAGACACCAACATGTCGATCTGGTCGGTTGAAATGATCTCTTTCTTGAGCTCGGTGTACATCTGCGGCTCATGGGTAGCACCGGTAAATAACGTGCTTTGTGCGATGGAGGTTTCCGGGCGGCACAGGTCGCTAGCTGTATTTCCTCCAGCCAACCGAGGATCAGCCTCTCGCAAAAGCGCTAAAAGCTGTATCGCCCGTTGATCTACACTCAGATCGGCAAAGTTGTCGTCTTTTGTTTCGTTTTGAACGGTTGCCACAATCTTATTGGCCAGTGCGATCTGAGCAGACATCTTTCCGCCATGGTCCAGCACAGAGTCCAAGCCCTTTCGTACCACCTCTGTTAGATACTGCGCCAGGATCTTGGACGCCTCCGCCTCGTCGATGGGGGCTATTGCTTGACGTTTTACCGGAATCTTCTCAAGCTC
>CAYLUV010000244.1:0-1721 GCA_964386955.1 uncultured Lachnospiraceae bacterium | reverse complement strand
ATTATATAGAAAACAAAGATCTGGAGCCACCATTTTTATGTTTGGTAGCTTCCGGAGGCCATTCTCATCTTGTGCTGGTGAAGGATTACGGAAAATATGAAATTATCGGTCGCACGCGGGATGATGCTGCGGGAGAGGCTTTTGATAAAGTAGCAAGAGCGATTGGACTCGGCTATCCAGGAGGACCAAAGATTGATAAACTTTCCAAAGAGGGAAATTCTTATGCAATCAAATTTCCACGAGCAAAAATTGCCGATTCTCCAGATGATTTCAGTTTCAGTGGCTTGAAATCTGCAGTATTGAACTACTTAAATCAGTGTGAGATGAAAAATATAGAAGTGAATAAGGCGGATGTGGCAGCTTCTTTTCAGGAGGCAGTCATTGATGTACTGACTACCCACAGTATTGATGTGGCAAAACGCTATGGAATTGACAAATTTGCCATTGCAGGTGGTGTTGCCTCTAATTCCTCTCTGCGAAATCGTATGGAGAAGGCATGTCAGGAAAATAATATCGCTTTTTATCACCCATCTCCAATTCTGTGTACAGACAATGCAGCAATGATTGGTGCCGCAGGATACTATGATTATATGAGAGGAATCAGAGATGGATGGGATTTGAATGCAATTCCAAATCTGAAGATTGGTTCTAGAAGTATATAATATAGAAGCAGGAGTATATACATGCAGAAAAAAACATATACAGCCGTTGTATTGGCAGCAGGAAGCGGCAGCAGAATGCAAAGTAAAGTAAAAAAACAATTTATGGATTTTATGGGGAAACCATTGGTGTATTATGCCCTAAAAGCCTTTCAAGAAAGTCCGGTAGACCACATTATCCTGGTGACGGGGGAGGATGCTATGGACTATTGTAGGGAAGAGATTGTGGAAAAATATCATTTTTCAAAAGTACAGGCCATTGTACCTGGGGGTGCAGAACGTCCAGAATCAGTGTATCATGCTTTAAAAGAGACAAAAACGGATTATGTGTTGATTCATGACGGAGCTAGGGCTTTTGTGGATCAGGGGATAATTGGGCGAGCTATGGATGGCGTGGATCAATATAAAGCTTGTGTCATTGGTATGCCAGTAAAAGATACCATTAAAGTGTTGGATGAAGATAACTATGCGGTGGATACTCCGAATCGTTCTACCCTTTGGCAGATGCAGACACCGCAGTGTTTTATAACAGAGGAAATCAGAACGGCCTATGGGCTGATGTTTTGTGAAGGCTATGAAGGCGTGACGGATGATGCTATGGTTATGGAACGGTACGGTCATAGAAGGGTGAAACTCATTGAGGGAAGCTACCAGAATATAAAAGTCACAACACCGGAAGACATTTTGGTGGGAGAAGCCTTTATGAAAAATAGAGGGGAAGAAGAACGTACACAGTAGAGAGAAATCTCTTCTGTGTATGAAAGAACTTGAGTAAAATCCGGTCAGTACCGTGCGGAGACAATTTGCCAGAATCTCCTCTGTATATGAAAATACTCAAGTAAAATAAGGGTTTGAGCGGGTTCAAAAAGCTCAAAAAATCAGAGTAATTTTAATTGTTTAAAAAATTAAAAAAATTTAAAAAAAGTTGTTGACAAGTGGGAAACAGGATGGTATTATATAGAAGTCGCTGAGGCAAACAGTTAAAAAGCGACAAGATAACAACTGAATGGAGAGGTATCGAAGTGGTCATAACGAGGCGGTCTTGAAAACCGTTTGTCCGAG
>CAYLUV010000243.1:0-1726 GCA_964386955.1 uncultured Lachnospiraceae bacterium | reverse complement strand
AGAGCACACGGTTCATACCCGTGGTGTCGTTGGTTCAAATCCAATTTCCGCTACTACTTATAAGAAGCTGTAAGATGAACGATCGTCTTACAGCTTTTTTTGCGTTATAGGAAAATATTTGCTTCCATAGAACCTGACATATTTCCCGGGATTCCTTTGTTATAATGAAAAGAGTGCAAAGAAAGGGGGAGGAATGTGGGTTTTCGAAAAAGAAATCAGTTAGATGGAGTGCAGGAGGAACTGTTAAAAAATATAGGAAATCATCTGCGGGAATTGTCTTTTTCCTATGAAAAGCTGGGAAAAACCTTGAAGAAAATGCCAAAGATGCAGTGGGAGCTGTCGGAGGAGGAGAAACTTCATGTGTTGGGACGGACATCGGTGGAAGTGTGTCAGGACTGTGAGGAATACTATCGCTGTTATCGCCAGGAGAAGGATGGATTTTTGTATGCAGGAAAGAGAGTAATATGTTCGCTAGAGAAGCATGATACCGGGAAACGAGATGAATGGATGGGGATATTTGATTGGAAGTGCAAAAAAAGGGAAACTTTTTTGGATGCACTTTTGCAGTCTTATGAGATGGCGGAGATTCACAAAAGCTGGAAAAATAAGATGCTTTCTCAGCGAAAAGTTATGGCGGGACAGATGGAGGAAGTTTCCCGGGTACTGTTTGACTGTTCTCGTTGCATGGGATATGAGAAAAAAACAAACCATGGATTGGTGGCAAAGGCGAGAAAGAGGCTGAAGGAAGAGAAAATTTGGTTGGAACGGATGGAACTGTTGGAATGTCCGGGAAAGCGCAGGGAACTTTTCCTTGTGGCCAGAAAAAAGGGAAAGGGAATGGCGGCGATTTCTGTGGCAAAGATTTTGGAGGATATTCTGCAATTTTCGTTGGTTCCTACGAGGGATTGCCGTGTGATGCTATATTCGGAGAGTACACTGTTGCATTTTAAGGAGGACGTGTCCTTCCAGATTCTTTCCGGTGTGGCTCATCGGACAAAGGATGGGGAGAGAGATAGTGGAGATCTCTATTCTATTTTGCGTCTGGAGGATGGAAAACAGATTTGCATGATCACAGACGGCATGGGAAGTGGCAAGGAAGCCAAGGAAGAAAGTCGGCAGATGATAGAATTGATGGAGCAACTCTTGCTAACAGGATTTTGGGAGGAAGAAGCTATAAAACTTGCCAATGCCAGTGTTACTTTGGGGCTAGAGCCATCTATGTATGCCTCCGTGGATATGTTGTCTGTAAATCTATATACGGGTTTGATGAAGATGATGAAATCTGGCAGCGCTGCTACTTTTTTGCTTCGAGAAAATCGGGTGGAGATTTTGCAGTCTGGCAGTCTTCCGGCGGGGTTTTTGTGGGAAGTGGAATTTGACGTGATATATAAAAAGTTATATGATGGAGACAGAATTGTGCTGATGTCTGACGGTGTTTTGGAAAGCAATACAAAGGGAATCCCGGAGGAGGAAATTATGGGGATTTTATCCTTGGCTCGGCTGGAAAATCCTCAGCAGGCGGCGGACGAGATTTTGGAAGCGGTATTGGAGCGGGGACAAAACCGAGCGGTGGACGATATGACAGTGATTGTTTTGTCTCTGTGGAAAAAAAGAAAGCGATAATTAAAGAAAAGATACGGGATATGAGAAAAAAAATCGAAGAGAAAATAAGACAATTTCATATGTTGGAACCAGGAGATCGGGTGCTTATTGGTCTTTCTGGTGG
>CAYLUV010000242.1:0-1729 GCA_964386955.1 uncultured Lachnospiraceae bacterium | reverse complement strand
ACACATCAAGACCGCCGACCAGATCATCAGCTATGCCAAATCAATGCTGGGAGATAAATTAAAGGACACCATTTATCTTTCTCTGATCGACCATATTCACTGCGCCATTGAGCGACAGCAGAACAATCTGCTCTTCTCCAACCCACTTTTGTGGGAAATCAAACAGTACTATCCATCGGAGTTTCAGGTAGCAGTGGAAAGTTTGAATATTTTAAAACACACTTTGGGAATTTCTTTCCCGGTGGATGAAGCCGGATTTATCGCTCTCCATTTTATCACTTCAGAATATGACACTAAGATGGAGATTACCTTTGATATTCCGCGACTGATTGACGAAATTTTACATATCGTTGATAAACATTTTGCTCTTCAAATTGATCGGGATTCCATTCATTTTGAACGATTTATCACACATCTGAAATTCTTTGCTGCCAGGGTGCTTCAGTCCCAGCAGATTCCAGATGACGGAGACTTCTTGTTCCGCTCGATGATTCGGGAGCAGTACAAAGAATGCTTTGCCTGTGCACAGGATATCAAGGCATACATTGAAAAGGAATATCAGATTCAGATCAGCGAAGAAGAGGTAGTTTATTTGACGGTTCACATCCGTCGCATTACCATGCGCTAATATGATTTTACGGGATTGTTACTGGTCATGCAGGCGAAACCCTTAAAATATAGAAACATTTTCATTTTCGGAGCCAGATCACAGTGGATTTGGTTCTGAATCAAACATTTTAAGGAGGTCTCTTTATGAAAGACAAGATTTTCGGCGTACTGCAGAGAGTTGGACGTTCCTTCATGCTGCCAATCGCCATCCTGCCAGTTGCAGGTTTGCTTCTCGGTATCGGTAATTCCTTTACCAACGAAACCATGTTAAATGCTTACGGACTGATGAACGTAATGGGTCCTGGCACATTAATCTACACGATCTTAAAAGTATGCGGTCAGTGTGGTGACATTATTTTCGGAAACTTACCAATTATTTTCGCCATGGGTGTAGCCATCGGTATGGCAAAAGCAGAAAAAGAAGTATCTGCACTTTCTGCTGCTGTTTCTTTCTTTGTTATGCATATGGCTTGTTCTGTTATGATCTCTGTAAACGGCGGCGCAGAAGCAATGCCTAGCGGTGCTGTGGCATCTGCCTGCGGTATCAACTCCCTTCAGATGGGTGTATTCGGTGGTATCATCGTAGGTCTCGGTGTTGCTGCTCTTCATAATAAATTTTACAAGATTGAGCTTCCAGAAGTATTATCCTTCTTCGGTGGCACACGTTTTGTACCTATTATTTCTGCCATTACATATATGTTCGTTGGTATCCTGATGTTCTTCGTATGGCCACCTGTACAGAATGCTATGTACGCATTAGGTGATTTGGTACAGAACTCCGGTTACGCTGGAACATGGCTTTACGGTTTATTAGAAAGAGCCCTGATTCCATTTGGACTTCACCATGTATTCTACCTTCCATTCTGGCAGACAGGTGTGGGTGGAACTTTAGAAGTTGCAGGCAAAGTAGTAGAAGGTGCTCAGAATATCTTCTTTGCTCAGCTTGCTGACCCAGCTACAAAAGTATTTGCAGTATCTGCCACAAGATTTATGAGTGGTAAATTCCCTCTGATGATTTTTGGTCTTCCTGGTGCTGCACTTGCTATGTACAAATGTGCAAAACCTGAACAGAAGAAAAAAGTTGGTGGTCTTTTACTCTCTGCTGCTTTAACTTCCATGT
>CAYLUV010000241.1:0-1743 GCA_964386955.1 uncultured Lachnospiraceae bacterium | reverse complement strand
CCCCACATTCCCGTAGCGCACAGGGCGCTGAGAACGTTTTTCCGCAAAACCCTTCACAAGAACAGGAGGAAACCGCATGAAACACGCAATCGAGAACACTGCCCAGGCCCCGGTCAAGGGGGTCAAGCTGACCGGAGGACGCTTTCAGCGTGCCTTCGAGAACAACATTCGCTTTCTGAAGGGATTCGACGTTGATCGGATGCTGTACTACTATCGCCTGCACAAGGGCAAGCCTGCACCCAGCGTGCCCTATGCCTATCAGAGCGGGCACTTTGAGTGCAACCTGAAGGGGCAGACGGCGGGCGAGTTCCTGATGGGCGCCTGCACAACGCTCCTGTGGCAGGAGGACGAGCAACTGCGCCGCATGGCCGAAGAGGTGGTGCAGGGCATTGACGAGTGCAAGGGCGAAGGCGGCATGCTGCTGCCCATCACCGACGAGGAATGGCACACGAAGGAGTATCCCAACTACACCCGCGCCTGGGTCACCTTTGGCCTGATCGACGCGGGCAACGCAGGGATTGACCGCGCCTTCCCGCTGGCCCGCGGCATGGGCGACTACTTCAACCACTCCGACCTGCTGGCCTATGTCAAGGACATGAACCTGGGCTTCCAGGGCATTCTGGCGCAGACGCGGCTGTACGACTCCCCGGTGGGCGTGCAGGAGGACATCGACGTGGCCGTCTCCGCGTATGAGGAGGACTGGTGGCTGGATCAGGTGATCGCAAAGGATCACCGGGCGATCTACGCGCACCCGGGCAATCACCCGCACTCGACGCTTCTGACCACGCTGGAGGGCTATTTTGACCTGTACCGCGCGACCGGCAAGCAGAAGTACCTGACCGCCGTGCGCACCGCGCTTCAGATGTACGAGGACAAGTGGCAGCACGTGGGCGGCGGCATCAACATGTGCGAGTTTGATACCTACTGGCCCGGCTGCAACCACCTGAGCATGAACCACGCCTACAACGAGCTGTGCTCCACCAACTTCTGGGTGCTGCTCAACCAGCGCATGCAGCTCATCGAGCCGGACAACAGCCACTGGGCGGACGAGATCGAGGAGTCCCTGTACAATGTGCTGCTGGCCGCGCAGGTAGGCGACGTGGGATACCACTACCTGAACTTCCTGGAGGGTGGCAAGGATGCCCGCTATCTGGACAGGTGCACCTGCTGCGCCTCGCTGGGCACGCGGCTGGTGGGCCTGCTGCCCCAGTTCCTGTACACTCACACAAAGGACACGGTGTACGTTAACCTGTACGCAGAAAGCGAGGCCGAGCTGCCGCTCGAGGCGGGCGCGGTGCGACTGGCTGCGCATACGAACATGCCGGACGATGGAAAGGTCTGCCTGAAGGTGGAAGCCTGCGCCGCCCCCTTCACGATGAAGCTGCGCATGCCCCGCTGGATCGCAAAGCCGGTGGAGGTCTTCGTCAATGGCCGCGCGGTCGGCGTGTTCCCCGCGGGCTGGGCGCAGATCGAGGCCCACGCCGGGGACGAGGTGACCTTCGAGCTGCCCATGACCTTCCGCGCCACCAAATACTCGGGCAGCGAGGAACTGGTGGGCAAGGATCGCTGGGCCATCGAGTACGGCCCGCTGCTCTACGCCGCTATGGGCCCCAGCGTGGTCACCGTGCGGTTTGACCCCGAAAAGCCCGGCGAATGGCTCACTCCCCTGCCCGGCGAGAAGCGTAAGCTGGCCATCAGGGGCGATGATCACCACGAGTACTGGGCCTACGTGGACATCCACGA
>CAYLUV010000240.1:0-1753 GCA_964386955.1 uncultured Lachnospiraceae bacterium | reverse complement strand
ACACCGTTGCCCCACATCTTATACTCGGCAGCATCCGAGTGCGGGTCACGCAGCCACTTGGCAATCTGTTTCAGTGACTTTGGCTTTGTGGAACTTCCCACGATCTTTCGGTGTGTCTCAAACACATCGTACCAATATCGGAGATCGTCCGTGGTCGGTTCGATACCCAGGTCATCACACCACCAATCCGGGAATCCCTGTAGCCTTGCGCATTCGGTGGGAGTTAGCCTGCGGACGGTGTATCCGCTTTGAATCGCACCGGGGCCTTTGGCAACGAGGGTGGGTTGCAGTTCCTCCTCAAAGGTCGGAGCGAACTTTGAGTTCTTGCCCTGGTTGAAGGTATCCCTTCCGATGCCGTAACAAACGGCTGTAGGGTCTTTATAATCCCGCGCCATCAGAGTCGGTGATTGCTCCTCTGCGACTTGTGCGAAACTGCCCGTGGTCATGGCGTAGACGGCATGGCGGTCGACTGTATTAAGGGTGAAACTGACATCTTCGTTGATGCCATCCCCCTGGGGACCGTTCTTATCGTCTCTGCCGATCATAGAGCCTTGAATCGCATAGCTTTCCACCACGGCAATACCACCCTGGTTACATCCGGGGTTGCCACCGTTGCCATCGATGGTGCGAGAGGTGTCCGCTTCATAAATGCCACTGTGGGGATTGGCAGATTTCATCGCATTGCTGTCCTTGGAACTGATGCCGTAAGCCTGCAGGACACAGTTGAAGTGGTTCTTATCCGGCATTCGCTGATTACCGCCGGCATTGTGCGCCGTAAGCGTAGGTGCAGTCTGCTGTCCATCCCAATTACACGGTTCAAACAGGGTTTGGTCATTGTTGCAGGAGAGCGTTGCGGATTTGTTTTCCTGTATCAGCGCACCCTTGCCGCCACCCTCACAGCCGGAGCGGATTTTCATAACGAGAGGTACATTGTTGCCACCTGTCCCCATACGGGAGGTGAGAGTTTGCACCTTGCCGTCATCGGAAATCTTTACTCGGCTGTCAGTCGGGTGATTCTCAAGAGCCACCGCCGCAGGAACGACACCCGCACGGAGCGTAGGAGAAGTTTCCTCCTCATAACCGATACTGCGACTTTTGGACGAATGCTCAGTACAAAAGCCTGCGGATTCCAATACGCACGGAGGATGGTGTGCTTCTGCTCGGAGTGTGGCAGTGACATCATCGGTGATGTCCATACGGTTGCCGCCCTGGTCATTGAGAACGATACCGTTTCTGCCGGTACTCATACCGCAGTTCACACCGAGGGTGGAAGATACATCCCCGGTCAGTTCGCCGTTGTATCCGTCAAAGCCTGTTGCTCCAGGGCAATTCTCAGCACTTCCGGCAGTTCTTTGCCACGAGCGGAAGCCCTCCGCAGAATACCCTGACAAGCCTTCGGACTTAAAAAGTATGTCGCAGGCACGCCCACCTGTAAGATCTGCGACAAGGTAGATGCGTTTTCTTCGCTGGGGAACTCCCCAGTATTGAGCGTCAAGAACTCGGTAAGCAAGGCTCCATCCGTCTCCCATGTAGCAGTCGGCATAGGGCCAGCGGTTTTTCTCAGGCATAGGCACCTGGGTGTCCGGCTCTGTGATGCCGATGACCGCTTCGAGGACTGCCTTGAAGTCTTCACCGCCGTTTGAGGAGAAAGCACCGGGGACATTCTCCCATACGATGTATCTTGGGTATTTGCCATTGGTGGCACACCTCATTTCTTTGATAATACGGATGGCTTGATAGAAAAGGACGGACT
>CAYLUV010000239.1:0-1765 GCA_964386955.1 uncultured Lachnospiraceae bacterium | reverse complement strand
ACGTCTTGCCAAAACGCTTTAGAGATTTCCTGCGCCACCTGGGTTGCAATTCAGCGTTCCGACCACGTACGGGATTGACGGTGTGCGGTAGTCCACATCACCAACGAGCGGCGTCTCGAACGCGGCATCCGCATACCAGCCCGCAAAGACGAATCCCCTGTTCGCCGTCGCCTTGAGCGTAACCTTCTTGCCAGGTGCGAATGCGCCGGTGCCGGTCACCTTGCCCATTTCAGCATTATAGATGCTGTCGATATCGACCGATGACGGTTTCGGCTTGTCATCCCAGACGGCGCGAACGGTGACTTGCTTCTGCTCGTCCGCCGTTCCGCACATGGATTCCGGAACAGTGAACGACAGCGTCGACTTCGTAAGGTCCACTCCGGGCGGCAATGCGCCGTAGACGACTTCCCACCCCTTGAACAATGCGCCGCCCGATACGGCCGTAAGTCTTGCCGTCTCCCCGGCCTTGAATGTGCCTGACCCTTTCACATATCCGCGAAGAACGGAGACACCATGATCCTTGTCATAGTCGGACTGCAGGGACACGATGGCGACGGACTTTGCGTTAGCAGGAAAGAACAGCAACTGTGTGAAATATACTACGTCTACTTCTTCGTAAAAGTAAAATTCTGGATTGGCGGACAGGGTGGCCCGTCCGCCAAATTTCCACCGTGTTTCAGTCGTCCAATAACCTCCACCGAATTTCTTAATGGCCTCTTCTTCATTACTGGGATTGCCCTCCGTTTTGGAGGGAGAAGGTCCTCCACTTACTTTAAAATAATCCAGGAAATCCGCCCCTCCTCGTAAGACAAGCGTCCCGGCTTCCGGAATATAGAAACTTAAAGATGCCGGGTAATTTTCGCCAATCGAAATCTCGCAACCGGCATATTCACGGCTGACGGAGACGTCTGCGTCGCACGGCTCAAGTGAAAAGTCGTACCTTGTGTCGTATCCCGAAACGGTTACGCGGTTGAAAAAGTCGCCGGGGCGTATACCGAGCGTACCGTTCACGGTGGAATAAGCGGCATATTTTCGGCTAATGCCCGTCCCTTTGATGCCCACCGTAAACGTCTTCATGCCACCCCACTCGCCTTTTGGAATCTTGCCCTTGAACAGAATCCATCTGCGGTCTGTACGCGGCGTCACCTTCCGGTTGTCTATTTCATCAGAATCCCAAATTCCACCGTCGATCTCGTAGCTGCATCGGGAAGTCTCGTACCAGAGCTCTTCGTCACCGGGATACACTTCGCCGAACCACCAATCATAATCCAGGTCGTTGCCCTTGTTCCAGTCCGCAAGAAAGTAGTCCACCATCTGCTTGTCCGTCCAGACCTTGAGATCCGTTATGCCGGGCAGAGTACCAAGCGTGATGACTGGCGTGATCTTGGCATTGTCCGACACACCATACACCGGGATCGCAATATGGCATGAACTGAACTCAAACCCATAGTTCAAAGGCTGCGAATATATCGTACGGTCGTCGTTGAGCATATAGCACTCGTAAAGGCCTCCAAGCTCAATCTCAGCCATTGCCGCATGGCACAGCATGAACAAACCGATTGCTGTTGTCGACATATGCTTACAAAATTGCCAGTTCATCAGTTTCATTCCTGTATTGTATCTTTTTCGCTTTTCCATTCTTCACTTTCAAATGGTGATTGTAGCATCATCATTCACCGATGTCAAGTCCGCAAATGGCGCAAATGGTAATACGCAAATGGTAATATCTAGTGGGTCAGCAAAAAAGACCAGTGGACCAGCAAAA
>CAYLUV010000238.1:0-1799 GCA_964386955.1 uncultured Lachnospiraceae bacterium | reverse complement strand
CCGTGATTACGGCCACTACGAAGAGTGGAAAAACGATTACAGCGAAAGTTAGCGTAATTACACCAGCTGTAAAGTTAAATGCCTCCAATCTGCCTCTTCAGTTAAAGAAGAGTACCACCGCATTGAAGGTGAAGAGCAAATTGGCGACAGATTCCATTGTACAGTGGAAGAGTACCAATCCTAAGGTTGCTGCAGTGGACAAAAAGACAGGTAAGATTACAGCGAAAAAGAAGGGAACGACCTATGTTTCGGTAACGATGAAAAGTGGTGCCGTTGCAAAATGTAAGATTAGTGTGCAGGTAAAAGCAGTGGAGACCACAAAACTGACTGTAAATGCCAAAGCTAAAACCTTGAAATTAAAGGGAGGAAGTAAGACGTTCCAGATTAAAGTCACAAAAGCACCGATTACTTCCTTGCAAAAGGTGACTTACAAATCTTCCAAGAAAAGTGTCGCAACTGTCAGTGGAACAGGTAAGATCACAGCAAAAAAAGCGGGTAATACTACCATTACCGTAAAGGCAGGAAAGAAAACGGCAAAGATTAAAATAACAGTGAAAAAGAAATAAAAAAGGGGTTTCGCAATTTCTCCATTCTGGCTTGACATCTTGCCCGTGGGGCGACTATAATGATAGCAGTGAAAAAACGTTGATGAGAACAGTTTCTTAAGGCTCTGTTTCCAGAGAGAGATACCGGAGGATTTTCCCAGGCTGGAAGTATCTTAAGCAACCTTTTGAACCACCATCTCGGAGTGGCACTAATCCTGCCCGGCCGACACCGTTATCGTCAGAATGAGAGACCTTGTCCAGATAGAGAAGTGCAGAGCATAGAAGTTTCATGTACTTTGTTTATAGATTTCCTATATCGGAGAAGGTAAATAGGGTGGAACCGCCATGAAGTAGAATTATGGTCCCTATCTATGTAACTTATTACATGGATAGGGCTTTTTTTGTATCATCAGAAAAGCCCATCCAACCATTTTTTAGTAAAAGGAGAAAAGAATTATGATTATCACATTAAAAGATGGCTCCCAGAAAGCGTATGAATCCGCTATGTCCATCATCGACATTGCAAAAGATATTAGTGAAGGTCTTGCCAGAGTAGCTTGCGCAGCAGAATTAAACGGCGAAGTAGTGGACCTTCGTACTGTAGTAGAAGAAGATGCCACACTGGCAATCCTTACTTTTGATGACCAGAGAGGAAAAGACGCCTATCGTCATACTACATCCCACATTCTGGCGCAGGCAGTAAAACGTCTCTACCCAGAGGCAAAATGTGCCATTGGACCAGCCATTGAAGATGGCTTTTACTATGATTTCGATATGCCATCTTTAAGCCGCGAAGACTTAGATGCCATTGAAAAAGAGATGAAGAAGATCATCAAAGAAAACCCAAGAATCCGTCGCTTCACTCTTCCTAGAGAGGAAGCCATCGCATTTATGAAGGAAAAAGACGAACCATATAAAGTAGAATTGATTGAAGATCTTCCGGAAGGAAGTGAGATTAGCTTCTATGAGCAGGGCGATTTTACTGACCTTTGCGCAGGACCACATATTATGTCTGTAAAGACAGTAAAAGCCTTCAAACTGACTTCTTCCTCCGGTGCTTATTGGAGAGGAAGCGAGAAAAACAAGATGTTAACTCGTATCTACGGAACTTCCTTTACAAAGAAAGATGATCTGGCTGCTCGTTTAGAGTACTTAGAGAACATTAAGAAACGTGACCACAACCGTTTAGGTCGAGAGATGGAACTTTTCACAACCGTAGATGTAATCGGACAGGGACTTCCACTGATGATGCCT
>CAYLUV010000237.1:0-1812 GCA_964386955.1 uncultured Lachnospiraceae bacterium | reverse complement strand
ATATTGTTATTTTTTTGTTAATCTTAGTATAGCATATTTTTTAGCTTTGTAAAGTTAATCCAAACATAATCCAAACTTTTCTAAAGATTATGCCTACCTACTGTTCCTATTTCTTACAAAATAGTCTGGACATTGTTTTTTACTTCTGTTTTAGCACCTCGTAGAGCAGTCTAGCCATCGGTTTCATGGCATTTTTTACTTCTTTTTTAGTGTTAGTCTGTGCTCCTGCTTCTATTAAAAGGCTTCTCGGTTTCAGATGCAGGTTATAGCGATATCCCTTCAAATAGATTTTTCTCGTAAAGCCTGGATATAGTTCCGCCGCCTTTAACTGCATCTGTAAACTGAAGGCAAGGTTGGTCTCCTTATTTGGATTCTTTAAATAGCCGATATCCCCATTCATGGCAGTGCGGGAAAGACCATTAAAAAACATAATCTGTGCCATCTGGGTTCCTCCCACCTGAGCTACCAGTTTTTTCCCCTCCGTCACCGCATCCCGGTGCAGATCAATCACTACCTGAATAGAAGGATTCTTTTTTAATATTTTCGTGACTGCATTTCCCGCATAGGTATAGGCCTTACTTCGGTCCAATACACCGTTTATGTTGTCATAAAAGGTTCGATCATGATACACCGAAATGCCATATGTATCTTCCAACGTCTTTGCCAACGTATCCCCCACCCCAATAATCGTCTCTGCTTTTTTTCCACTTTTACTGTCTGCAAATGCCTCGCTTCCGTGGGTGTGATAAATCAAAATTTTCGGTTCTTCTCCTGCTAAGGAGATAGACAAATCCTTTGCAGCCAATTCTTCCCCCTTTAATTCTCCGGTGGTAACTGAGGTGGTGCTGTCCACCACATAAAAATTTTTAATTAGAAAAGAATAGTTGGAAAGCTGTTCCTTGGTATAAGTCTTTGCCCCCTCCGCAGGCTTTTCTTCCACCACATCATGGGCGATTTCCTCCTTTTTCTCATCTGCTGCTTCCAAAAAATATTTCGGAATCTCATCTTTTTTCGACAAAAAGGAATCCGTATTCTTCCAATATTTTTCACAGTAATCCACCGCCGGAAATACTTCTTCCGTCAGTTGCCGTCCCATGCCCTCAAAAAAAAATTCCAATCGTTCTTCCTTATTTCTATAGTAGAGTGTGGGAAGCATTTCCTGAAACATCCGCTCTGCAAAAGACAGACACCCACTCTCGATTTTGTCCGTCACAAAAGCGGCATCTCCCACACTTTTTCCCTGAAAAAAGAGCTGATTTATGAAAAAAAAGGCAGACATAAGCGCCAGTGCCTGCCATACATTCTTTTTTGTCATTGTTTGTCCCCATTTCTCTCTGTTAGCACTCTTCTTTTCATTCTATTCTGTTCCCTCCCGCTTTATGCTTCCGCCGTCTGATTCACAGCTTCAGAAATGGTATAACTAATCTTTTTCACAGCCTCGTCCACATTTTTAGGGGTGACAAACATCTCCGCCAAGGCCGGATCCATGGTATCTTCTATTGCCAATTCTTCCCCTTCCTTTAGATAGGGTGACAGTGCATCACTGACCAGGGTTGGCACAGAAATTACCGTAGGCACACCAATGGCTATCACTTTCACCCCCAATGTCTTCTCCGTCAATTCCATTCTATGGTTTCCCACGCCCGATCCCGGAGCAATGCCTGTGTCACTGATTTGAATCGTCCGATTTAATCTTTGTACATTTCTTGCCGCCAGTGCATCCACCGCCAGCACCACCTCCGGAGAAATTTCTTTTACTAAGGCCCTTACAATTTCTCCTGCCTCCATTCCCGTCTGCGCCATCACCCCAGG
>CAYLUV010000236.1:0-1844 GCA_964386955.1 uncultured Lachnospiraceae bacterium | reverse complement strand
AAGACGGATTTGATATAGCAGGGGATATTACGAAAATAGATGAAAAGGATATTCCAGAATTTGATATCTGCCTTGCCGGTTTTCCATGTCAGGCATTTTCACTTGCAGGAAAACGCATGGGATTTGATGACGATTATAAGGGGCTGTGCAGAGGAACACTCTTTCAGGATGTGGTGCGAATCTGCGAGTATCATAAGCCAAAAGTTATTTTCTGCGAGAATGTAAAAGGATTAACTATTCACGATAAGGGAAGAACATTTAAGGTAATAAAAAAAGCCTTTGAACAGATTGGCTATACTGTGTATGACAAAGTTTTAAATAGTAAGGATTTTGGTGTACCACAGAATAGAGAACGCATTTATATTGTGGCGTTCAGAAATGATATAGACAGCAGTAGTTTTCAGTTTCCTGAGCCGACAAATCCGAATACCTGTATCAGAGATATTCTGGAAGAAAATGAGGTCAGTGTTAAATACTATCTGTCCACCGTTTATATAGATACACTTAAGAAGCATAAAGCCCGTCACGAATCAAAAGGAAATGGTTTCGGATATGAAATAAGAGATTTGGATGGTAAAGCGGGAGCTATCGTATGCGGAGGAATGGGACGAGAACGAAATCTAATTATAGATAAAAGACAGACGAATTTTATTCCGGTAACTCACATCAAAGGTGAAGTAAACCGAGAAGGAATTAGAAAAATGACTCCAAGGGAATGGGCAAGATTACAAGGATTCCCAGATGATTTTAAGTTAGAATTGGCAGATACACATTTGTATAAGCAGTTCGGAAACAGTGTAACGGTTAATGTTATTGAAGCGATTGCACTTGAGATAAGGAAGGTGTTGGAATATGGCAAATAAAGACGGAAAAATGTCAGGAAATAAAGGTGAATGGTCCGAATTATATACATTTATGAAGCTACTTAGTCAAGGCAGGGTTTACGCTGCAAATGAAAAAGTAGAGAAAATTGACGAGGTGTATTATCCAATTCTTAAGATTATGCGTGAAGAAACTAAGGGGCAAGTAGTTGATTATGTAATCGACAATGATTTGGTACATCTGGAAATACAATCAAATCGTATTTTGAGCATTCCAAGAACAGAGTTGGAAACTAATGCTAATCTGCTTTTGAAAGAAATTGCATCTCATAGCGGTAGTTTTGAAATTGAAGAGATTGCTAATTTTGCTAATGGAATTAAGGTGACAAAAATTAAAGCTCCGTCAGCAGATACCACGGATATATCAATGCAGATAGAGGATATACACACTAATTTTATTCGTAATGTAGGATTTTCCATTAAGTCAGAAGTTGGACATGCACCTACACTGCTTAATGCTGGACTGACTACAAATTTTATTTATAAGGTTAGTGGAATTACATCTGAGCAGGCAGGTGAAATCAATGCAATTGACACCAGAACAAAAATTAAGGACAGAATGGCTAAAATTGCGGAATATGGTGGCAGCATTGAATACTGTGGCATGAACCATAACGGATTCAAACGAAATCTTATTATGGTAGACAGCAGTATGCCAGCAATTATTGGAAATATGCTGTTGTATTTCTATTCAGAGGATGTAAAGGATTGTGATAAATTAGTAGAACTGCTTGGAGAAAGAGATCCTCTTGGTTATGGAGATGCCGTAATGTATACATATAAATTCAAGAAATTTCTTTGTTCTTGTGCTTTGGGAATGAAGCCTGCAAAACCTTGGGACGGATTGGATGAAGCCAACGGCGGATATATTATTGTAAAAGCAGACGGAGAAATATTAGCATATCACATATATAACAGAAACTTTTTTGAACAGTATCTTTTGGATAATACCGTTCTGGAAAA
>CAYLUV010000235.1:0-1885 GCA_964386955.1 uncultured Lachnospiraceae bacterium | reverse complement strand
CTTATATTGGATTAGGAAATGTAAGAAATATCAAAAATAAATTTATATAATATAAATGGAGGAATCTAAGATGAGAATTATTAAGACGAAAAATTACGATGAGATGAGCAAAAAAGCGGCGCAGATTATTGCTGCACAGATTCAGTTAAAACCAAACTGCACTTTAGGTCTTGCCACTGGTTCTACACCGGAAGGACTCTATGCGGAACTGGCAAAGAAATGCGAGGAAGGAGCTCTTGATTTCTCCCAGGTAAAAACATACAATCTGGATGAATATATTGGACTTACTACAGATAACGATCAGAGTTACTTCTATTTCATGAATCATCATCTGTTCAGCAAAGTGAACATTAACCTTGCAAAAACAGATATTCCAAACGGTATGGCAGTAGATACCGCAGCAGAATGCGCGCGCTATGATAAGATGATTGAGGCAATCGGAGGTGCTGACATTCAGCTTCTTGGTCTTGGTCACAACGGTCATATTGGTTTCAATGAACCGGGAGAGGCTTTTGTGCCAGGCACTCATGTGGTTGATTTGACAGATTCCACTATCCAGGCAAATTCCCGCTATTTTGCATCTTACGATGATGTACCAAAACAGGCGATGACCATGGGTGTGAAGAACATCATGGATGCGAAGATGGTACTGATTGTGGTGAGCGGAGAAGGAAAGAAAGAGGCCCTCAAAAAAGCTCTTTATGGTCCAGTGACACCGGAAGTTCCAGCTTCTATTTTACAGTTACACAAAAATGTTGTGGTAGTGGCAGATGAAGCTGCATTAGATTTCTAGAAATTTTCTTTCAACTGTTACGCAACTGTTACGCTATCCATGCTATTATGATGATGCAAGCGGCAAAAGTGTGTAAACAGCTTGCTAGAAGATCGGAATCTAGCGGTGCGAGCCGCTTATCCTAATATTGAAATACAGTCCCTCGACTGTTGCCTCCTCTGTGGTTAATCTCCCCATCATATACGCCACGGAGGAGGCGTTTTTTTGTTTTAGGAGGAAATCTTCCATCCTATTCCCATATCGACTATTATTTTTATTTATGGTATAATTCGATATTATGCAATGATGAGAGGAGGTTTTTTCGTGGGAGAACAGAAACCACAGGGAACGAAAAAACTGGTTACAGGCATTTTGGCCCACGTAGATGCAGGGAAGACAACCCTGTCCGAGGGGCTTTTATATACAGCGGGAACCATTCGAAAAGTGGGGCGTGTGGATAACAAGGACGCCTTTTTAGATACTTATGCACAGGAGAGAGCCAGAGGTATTACAATTTTTTCCAAACAGGCGGAGCTGCAATTTGAAAACACAGAGATTACATTGCTGGATACACCGGGGCACGTTGACTTTTCTACGGAAATGGAGCGGACACTGCAGGTTTTGGATTATGCCATTTTGGTAATTAGCGCCTTGGACGGCGTGCAGGGACATACAGATACCCTTTGGAAATTGCTGCAGGAATATGAAATTCCTACCTTTATCTTTGTGAATAAGATGGATCAGCCGGGAACAGATGGCCCTTGGATTTTACAGGAATTAAAGAGACGGTTGGATGACGGCTGCGTGAATTTCATGGAGGATGACAGCGACATTTTTTATGAAAATGTAGCGATGGCAGAGGAAGCCATGGTGGAAGAATATTTGGAGACAGGAAGTGTTGCCAGAGAACGCATTGTGGATGCCATTCAAAAGAGAAAACTGTTTCCTTGCTACTTTGGTTCTGCGCTGAAACTGCAGGGTGTAGAAAAGCTGCTGCAGGGAATCGTCATCTACGGGAAAGAACCAGAGTATGGGACGGAATTTGCCGCCAGAGTTTATAAAATTACCAGGGACGAGCAGGGAAACCGCATGACGCATATGAAGGTGACGGGA
>CAYLUV010000234.1:0-1899 GCA_964386955.1 uncultured Lachnospiraceae bacterium | reverse complement strand
GAATTCGCGAAAACGATTCGCAAGTGACGATCCCTGTATCCTCCCCGCCCAATCGTTAGGGCGGTCACTTGTCAGAGTAGAGGCGACTAACATAGCCGCCTCTACTCTGACAAGTGGTTGTATAAAATCAGCGGGTCACCCCGGTAAATACGCCTGCCGTTCGTACACTGTCCGTTAAGACCACATTTTGGTACAATTACCTTTTCGCAAAGAAGTCGGCAGGCAAGAGATGGCAACAAAGTTCTTCAACAACGAAAACGGCGATACACTTTTCGCTAAATTTACTGGTATCGCCGAGGGGATGGGGGCTAATTTCCACACCTTCCAGGCAGTCTCCGGTTATTTTCGCTCGTCAGGGTACTTTAAGTTGAGGCGAGAACTGAAATCTACGCAAAAGATTCAAGTTCTCGTTGGAATCAACATCGACAACGTCTTTCGCAAGTCACAGCGCGAGGGGATGATGTTCCTTGGTGATAAGGCGGATGCCAAACGGCAATACACGCGGACGTTTGTCGATGACGTCCGTGCCGCAGGCTACACCAAGGAGATCGAAGATGGCATTGTCCAGCTCTGCGATGATGTTGTATCTGGAAAACTTGAACTGCGTGTACATTCGAGTCGGAATCTCCATGCGAAGTTCTATCTCTGCCTTCCGGAGAAGCATGGCCCCAACACGGACGGTTGGGTGATCATGGGATCGTCCAACCTCACCGATTCCGGTCTTGGCACATCTTCGTCTCCTCGTTACGAACTGAACGTCGCGATGAAGGACTACGATGATGTCGCCTATTGCAAGGCAGAATTCGACCGCCTTTGGTGCGAGGGGGTTCCCGTATCGGCGGATGATATTGCCATGGCGCGGAAACAGACCCACCTTGGTCAGCAACCAACGCCGTTCGAGATATTCATGCGGGTCCTTATTGATATCTACGGCAGTCAGGTTGAGGATGAGTTTTCAATGGATTTGCCGTCTGGCGTGACAGATCTCAAGTACCAGCGCGATGCCGTTGTGCAGGGATATCAGATGCTGTGTCGCTACGACGGTTTCTTCTTGTCTGATGTCGTAGGACTTGGTAAAACAGTGGTTGCGACGATGATTGCGCGTCGCTTTTCGGAAGCCAACGGAAAGACGACACGCATTCTTGTTGTTCATCCTCCGGCCGTGGAACAGAACTGGAAGGAGACGTTCAAAACATTTGGCCGAATAAGATGCGCCGTCCGCGTCCGTTCATCCTCGTCGGCACACCATGAAAGGATTTCATTCCGCTTCGCCTCGTCGACGATGAAGGCCTCGTTGCAACCCGTCTTGATTCCGTAGTTGATTTGGATGTTCCAATCCTTCAACGGTGTCCCGACGGCCTCGATCTTGCGCTTGATGCTCTGCTCGATGGGCGAAAGGATGACCCAGGCGTCGGATGAGGTGAATGCGCAGGGCGTGGCCTCCTGCTTCACGAAAACGCCCGATTGTCGAGTTCAGGAAGGAACGTTTTGATGAATCTGGCAAGCGTGTTGCGGTGAACTTTGCAGATCCTCGCAATTTTGTTGCGTGACTGTCCCAGATGCGACAGTTCGAGGATGAGATTCTTTCGCGTGTGAAGCTTATGCTTTTCGGGTGCTGTCTTGCGTCCTTTGGGGCGTCCGAGGACGACGCCCTCCGCGCGTTTTCGCGCCAGAGCCTCTTTCGTTCTCTGGCTGATGAGGTTGCGTTCAATCTCCGCAGACAGGCCGAATGCAAATGCCAGAACTTTGGACTGGATGTCTTCACCGAGACGATAGTTGTCCTTGATTGTCCAGACGCGACATTCCTTGTTCATGCAGATGTTCAGAATCTCCATGATCATGAAGAGATTGCGCCCGAGTCGTGAAAGTTCGGCGCAGACAATCAGATCGCCTTTTTGG
>CAYLUV010000233.1:0-1920 GCA_964386955.1 uncultured Lachnospiraceae bacterium | reverse complement strand
ATATTATAGTATGATATCAAAGATAAAATGATACCTCGCACCGAAGGAAAGCAAACGTTCAAAAAATCTGGTTTAAATCTTATTTCTCTGGCTGTTTGATTACCATGCGGCAGATTGGATTTCCCTTTGCAGAAAATTTCATTTCATATTCTGTCATAATATTTCCTTCATTGTATTCACTGTGGTGAAGGTCGAAGGTATGGTTTACGATGGTCCAACCAGCTTCTTCGGCCTGTTCCAAAGAAAAGTCGAAGAGTGGACGGTTGTCTGTCTTAAACTGGATGATGCTGTCTTTTTTGATGATATTTTTGTAGCGAGCCAAAAATTCTTTGGAAGTAAGACGGCGTTTTGCATGGCGATCCTTTGGCCATGGATCGGAGAAATTCAGATAAATCTGATCTACCTCTTCCGGTGCAAATACTTCCTCGATATTTTCTGCCTCCATGCGGATAAAACGAATGTTGGAAAGGGGTGCTTCCTCCATTTTTTCTAAGGCACGCACTAAAACACTGGAGTATTTTTCGATACCAATATAGTTAATCTCCGGATTTAATCGGGCAAGCTCCATCAAAAACTGTCCTTTTCCCATACCAATCTCAATATGGAGGGGATTTTCATTGCCAAATACTTCATTTTTCCAGTTGCCGCGGTGGGAGGCAAGATCTTTTACTACCCATTCGTTGGCAGCGATGGTTTCTCTGGATCCTTTTACATTTCTAAGTCTCATAAATTTATTCTCTCTTTTCTCTTTTATTTTATTTACCCCTCTGTGAGAAGCAGTCCGTTATTCTAACTTCGAAAAGGGGACAAGATGCAGTGAACCGCTGCAAGGCAGCAGCACACAGTTGCGTTTGCATTATAACATGGATGAAACAGCCTTGTAAATAAAGGAAAAGCAGGTCTGCAACCAGTATATGGTGCAAATCCTGCTTCTGTTAGGGGGGTTACAGAACTCGTCGGATAGAGGCGATAGCTCTGTAACTAGCATTGGTTGAAATTTTGATGCCAGTCTTTTTGCTGCTGGCGTGGACAATCTTATTATTGCCCATATAGATGGCAACATGTCCGTAGTAGCAGATCAGGTCGCCGGCTTTGGCTTTTTTTAAACTGGATACTTTTTTTCCGACACTTCTCTGTTCTCCGGAAGTACGGGGAAGAGAAATGCCAAATTTTTTGTAGACGCTCTGGGTAAAACCGGAACAGTCTGCACCCTTTGTTAAGCTAGTTCCGCCGTAACGGTAAGGGTTTCCTACAAATTTCTTGGCGTAAGCCACAACCTGTTTTCCTTTGCTGGTGGATGTACTGGTGGAACTTGTCAGGGAAGATTTGTCGAAGGTAACATATTTTTTATAAACATACCCTGTCAAATCTTCGGATTTTACCTTGTACCAATTCCCAGAGGTACTGGTCACGGTAAAAGAATCTCCTTTATCAAATTTATTTAATATCTTGGATGAGGAAGAAGCCTTCTTTCTCATATTTAAATCATCTGTCGTAGAATAACCTTTCTTAGAGGCAGCCTGTGTGCTGTTTGCTGGGCTAAGCTGCTGGAACATACATACCATAAATAAGAAAGAGAAAAATAAAAGCCAGCCAGTCTTATGTGTTTTGGTTCTTGTTTTCATGTTTTAACCTCCTTGATGCTACGATAATAATACATAAATGTGACAGAAATGTGAATAAATTAATAGAATCGTAACAAATGACAAAAAAACGTAACAAATGGTGCGCGAAGAGGGGAAGATAGGGCGAAATAATTGAAAAAAATAAAAATTTGAAAAAATTAAAAAAAGTACTTGCATTTTTGAAAACTCTGCTATATAATATCATTTGTGTTGAGGAACACATGATAAATAATTGAATAAGCGCCTTTAGCTCAGTTGGTAGAGCACCTGACTCTTAATCAGGGTGTCCAGGGTT
>CAYLUV010000232.1:0-1922 GCA_964386955.1 uncultured Lachnospiraceae bacterium | reverse complement strand
CTACACTTGAATGGATAGGAAAAAGCAAGGTTATCAATCATCATCAAGAAGTGCCGTTCCGCGTGCTTGAACGCAAATACAGTTTTGACGAAAACGGTCAGCACAGCGAGGACAACGGCAGCGAAAATATGATTATCCGTGGCGATAACCTTGAAGCGTTAAAAGCTCTTTTGCCGCGCTATGAGGGACGGGTGAAGTGTATCTACATAGATCCCCCGTACAACACTGGAAATGAAAATTGGGTGTATAACGATAATGTAAATGACCCCAAAATCAAGAAATGGCTTGGCGAGGTTGTCGGCAAAGAGGGCGAGGACTTGACGCGCCATGATAAGTGGCTCTGCATGATGTACCCGCGCTTGAAGCTCTTGCAGAAACTATTGGCAAGTGACGGAGCTATTTTTATCAGTATTGATGATAATGAGCTGTATTATCTGAAAGCTGTTTGTGATGAAATATTCGGTGCGTCTTGTTTCGTTGCTGATATATCTTGGCAACGTACCTATTCTATGCGTAATGATGTTAAGGGTATTGCCGCCGAGGTTGAACACATTCTTGTGTACGGTAAAAATCCATTATGGCAACCGAACAAATTACAGCGTACCGAACAGATGGATTCAAAGTATAAAAACCCCGACAATGACCCTCGCGGCGCATGGCGAAACATTGTTGCAAGCGCACCCAACGCCGCAACGCACCAAGGCATGGTTTACGCTATCCAAAATCCGACAACGGGTGAATACGCCTACCCTCCACAGGGACGTTGTTGGAGTTTAGGACAAGATCAGATGCTTGAAGCTATGAATAAATGGTGCGAGTATAAATTGATTGATTTGAACGATGCAGAAAAACGCGCCGAAATGTGTGGCGTTTCAGCAGAAGCTATCAGAAAAGATGTTCTTGCAATCGTTTTAGCAGAGCCGCTTGAAATTGCGCAGGAAAAAGCAAAAGCAATATTTGAACATGGTGTACTCCCTGAGTTTTATTTTTCGCGTAATGGGCTTGGCACTTTGAGCCGAAAGGCATATATCAATGAGGTTGGTGGCAGACCCGTTACGAATTTTTGGTCTTTTGAAGAAACGGGACATACAGATGAAGCGTCCCGTCTGTTGAAAGCAATCTTCAATGGTACAGCAGTATTCGATACTCCAAAACCGCCGCGTCTGTTGGAAAGGGTTTTACATATTGTTGGCGATGGCGAAACGCTAATACTTGATTCCTTTGCGGGTTCGGGGACTACTGCCCATGCTGTTCTTAACAAAAATAAGGCAGATGGCGGAAATCGCAAATTTATTCTGATTGAAATGGAAGATTATGCCGATAGTATCACCGCCGAGCGTGTGAAGCGTGTTATCAGCGGTTATGGCGAGGGGAAAAACGCCGTTGCGGGTACAGGCGGTAATTTCAGTTTTTACGATTTAGGCGAACAGTTGCTTATTGGCGAGTGCTTGAATGAATCCGTTTCTACCGAAAAAATCCGTGAGTACATTTGGTTTATGGAAACGAAAGCTCCGTATGCTCCTGCCAATGGGAACAACGCCTATTACCTTGGCAAGCACAATGACGCGGGCTATTACTTCTACTATGAGCCGCAGAGCGTAACGGTGCTTGACTATACGTTCCTTGCCACTATTACAGAAAAAGCAAGCAGCACGATTATTTACGCTGACCGTTGCTCGATCAGCGAAGAAAAACTGTCGCAGATGGGTATTGTATTCAAAAAAATACCGCGCGATATTAGCAGACTTTAAGGAGGTGACGCTCTATGGAAATGAAACCTTATCAAAGAACGTGCATACAGGATTTAACCCGTTATCTTGAATTACTGAATGAAACCCAAGATAGTGTTGCGGCATTCTACCATTTTTGGCATGAGAAAAGCGCACCGTCCCTCGGCTTTTATCAAGATATTCTGCCCGGTG
>CAYLUV010000231.1:0-1944 GCA_964386955.1 uncultured Lachnospiraceae bacterium | reverse complement strand
TTCCTTCATGTCCAGTACATAGGCGGCATATTCGGCAAATGTCTGACGGTTATCCCTACCCGAAAGGCGGGACATAAAGCCTTGATCTTTTACCCAAACCTAGTGCGGTACTTACAATGCGCTGACGGCGCGGACAACACCCCCGCCACGCCTGCGGAGAATGGCGGTATTCGCAAGCTGGAGGTGAAGCTATGACAGAAAATAAAAACGCCCGCCCCACTGCGGCAACAGTAGGACAGGCAAGCGGAAATGCGGCGAGCAACTTCCAAACTCATTTTACAGTATCGGGGAACGGAAATCAATCTGCGATTGTCCAAATAAAAATGATTGGCAACAGGAATATGCAGACAGGAATAGCGAGGACACCGATCAGGCACACTGCGATTGATAAAATCACTTTGCTCAGTACATTTATGAGCTGCTTTTTGAATGATGCCATGTTCGGTGTCCTCCTTCATTATTCAATCACGAAAATTGATTTATTACTGTTCCTTTCTTCCACTGACAATTGCATAGTAGCTATCACATATACATTGCCGGAAAAACGGTAGGAGCTATGAAACATCTTTACCATTGCGTTCGAGTTTCCTTCTTCCTTGTTTTTCTTTATACTGCTGCAAACACAGAGTACAATAAGCACCAGGCAGGCAAATAAAATACCATTCGAGCACTTTGGTTTTGCTGCATAAACAAAAATTTCAATATTCTGCATTGCGATGCCGTCAAATCGTAGTCCGCCAAAATTGGGTTTGCCATTTTGTCAAATTCAATCGATGCCGTTTTGATTAAACCAGCTATACTGTCAGCGTTCATAATTTCCTTCTGCTTTTTCGTAGGTTCCTACTAATTGTAAGTAGGTAGCTACCTTTTGTCAAGAAGACGCTCGATACATTCGGTTCTCAATTCTTTTTCATTGACGGATCAAAGCAGTACCTCATGTGAGGGAAAAGCATATTGCACAGAAATGTAGAATGAATTTATACAATACGCACAAAACTGTTTTTGAATACCAATTACTTCGTGATGAATTGCACAAAAATCCCCCGATAATCAAAAATCTGACCCCTATATTTTTCCTGAAAAGAAAGTTAAAATATTCATAACAATTCATTTCCAAGGAAGGTCGGGTGAGATGATGAAGGAACGCATTGTTTCCATGCACCATATCAGCAAGAGTTTTCCGGGCGTGAAGGCACTGGATGATGTGCATTTTGAACTGTGCTCTGGAGAGGTTATGGCTCTGCTAGGCGAAAATGGCGCCGGTAAGTCCACGCTGATGAAGATCCTCAGCGGTGTCTATACCAGAGACGAGGGCACCATGGAGATCTTCGGCAAGGAATACGGCAATTTGACGCCGAAGCAGGCCCAGGAGTTGGGTGTTGCCATTATCCATCAGGAGCTGAACATGTGCCCCCACCTGTCTGTGGCGGAGAATATGTTCCTGGGCCGGGAAATTATGAAGGGCTTCATGGTGGACAGCCGGGCCATGGAGGCGGAGGCCAAGCGGTATCTGGATGACCTGCGCATTGACATCGACCCCGGTGAGACCGTGGGAAATCTGCCGGTTTCCAAGCAGCAGATGGTGGAAATCGCCAAGGCCCTGTCCGTCAACGCCAAAATTCTGATTATGGACGAGCCGACCTCCGCTTTGACAGCCAAGGAAATCGACGAGCTGTTCCGCATCATCCGCAAGCTCCGGGACGATGGCTGCGGCATCGTCTATATCTCCCATCGGCTGGAAGAGCTGCAGCATATTGTGGATCGGGTCACCATCATGCGGGACGGTCAGTACATCACCTCCATGAACTTCCGGGATACCACCATGGATGAGATCATCACCAACATGGTCGGCCGGGAAATCAAGGAGAAATTCCCCCGGGTGGAGTGCCCCAAGGGCGAGAAGATTTTCGAGGTTCGCAACCTGAACGCAGGCCGCCTGGTGCG
>CAYLUV010000230.1:0-1947 GCA_964386955.1 uncultured Lachnospiraceae bacterium | reverse complement strand
ATTGTAACCGTTTCATTTTTGTCTGTCAAGAACCCATTTTGAATTTTTTCTCCATAGGTTCCTGACAAATCTAAGTTCTAAGAAAGTTCTGGAAATAAATCCCCCAATGTATGCTTTTCTTTGGATGAATACTGTTCCATTTCCTCCGTCAAGGCTCGCTCTGCCCGCTTCACTTCTTCCTGAAATTCTCTGGCAGAAACTGGACGACACCCTTTTCCTAAAATAATCATCTGTTCCAATCGGTCTGAGGTCGCCACCACAATGTCAAATTTTTTGCTGTTTTGATGGGCAAATTTTTCAATATAAGAGTCCGCCGTCTCAGATTCCTTTGTATACACCACCAAAATATTGTGATAATTCAAAATTTCCGTATCATGCCCTTTTACCCGATAAGCATCAAACACCACCATCAGCTGACATTTTTTATAGCCCTGATAATTGCACAAAATGTCCATCAGCTTATCTCTGGCACTGTCAATGTTTCGTTCCGCCAAGGCCTTCAGCTCATCCCAAGCAAAAATAATATTATAGCCATCCACCAGGAGATACTCTTCCTTTTTCTCTCTGGAAATAACGTTTTGGAACGCTGCTCTTCGGTCCTCCGGAGAATAGTAAATGGTACCGCTGTCATCTCTACGGCTGCTTTTATGATATCTCTTTCGGTTGTCCCCGCCCTGTTGGTTGGAATAGAAGGTTCGATTGATAATGGCATCCACCTCATCTTGGCCAATCCAGAGTTCCTCGCGATTTCTCGCAGCAGAAACATCATATTCCTCCTGCTCTTCCTCTCGTTCCGATGCCAAAATACTCTCCAGATGCATCTGTTCCTTCACCTGATCCCAGCTGACATTGACTCCCGCTCCATGGGAACAAAATACAGAGCCAGTAGGATGTTCCAAATCTGCCTCCGGCACATAGCCAGATGCCTCTATAATTTCCTGGGCATTATGACACGGACCATAGCCCTTCAGGGTACAAAAAATCCTGCCCCTGCCCTTCGTATAGGAATACACTTCCTTTTGGTAGCCCCGCATGGTCGCCACTGGTCCGCTTCCTGTAAGGACAGACATTCTGTCTTCCTCTGAAGTATAGGAGGCATTTTCATCATATTCCAGAGTAAATTTGCCATACATTTTCTCAATATCAGTCATGGCGCGTCCAACACAGGTCTCTGGAATTTCCAGTCGAAAATCGTACCAAGGTTCCAAAAGAACAGACTGGGCTTCCCTAAGCCCCTGTCTCACTGCACGGTAAGTCGCCTGACGAAAATCTCCGCCCTCTGTATGTTTTAA
Source organism: uncultured Lachnospiraceae bacterium (assembly GCA_964386955.1). GTDB lineage: Bacteria > Bacillota > Clostridia > Lachnospirales > Lachnospiraceae > SIG292. The sequence continues at coordinate 655 of CAYLUV010000230.1, read as the reverse complement.
ATGGGCCTTTCCTGCCTTCAGTGTAATCTTCATATCTGTAATCGGTGCGCCAATCAATACGCCGCGATGCGTTCGCTCATACAAATGGGTGAGAATCAGCCGCTGCCAGTTGCGATCCAACAAATCTTCGCTGCAGTCTGCCCCGAAAGAAAGTCCACTTCCCGGTTCTCCCGGCTCCAACAGCAAATGCACCTCCGCATAATGCCTAAGCGGTTCAAAATGACCGACTCCCTCCACCGTATTTTCGATAGTTTCCTTGTATACGATATTTCCCTCATCAAAGGTAACATCCACGCCAAATCTTTCCAGAATCAGATTTTTCAACACCTCAATCTGCACCTCTCCCATGAGCTTTGCATGAATCTCGGACAATTCTTCTTTCCAGTCAATGGAAAGCATCGGATCTTCCTCCTCCAACAAGCGGAGTTTTGGAAGCATGGTGGCTGCATCGCATCCCTCCGGAAGTAAAATTCGATAGGTAAGAACCGGTTCCAACGTCGGATTTCGGTCATTATCCTCTACTCCTAATCCTTCCCCCGGTTTCGTAGCAGAAAGTCCTGTCACGGCACAGACGGTTCCCGCCTTTGCCACTGGAACCGCCTCGTATTTGTTTCCGGAATAAATGCGGATCTGATTGACCTTTTCTTCCCACTCC
>CAYLUV010000229.1:0-1954 GCA_964386955.1 uncultured Lachnospiraceae bacterium | reverse complement strand
TTCATTTCGTGGGTAGATAAGTTTCTACTCAAAAAATGAACACCTTTGCTCACTTATACTATTTATACCCCTAATGAGAGATTTTGTCAATGATAAATTTAAAAGGGGTTTCCTCTTAAAAAAATCTTGAATACTATTCTTCGGTATTTAAGAGGTTACTGTAATATTTGGTTTTACCTGATAGGACATCATCATAAAAGCCTTGTTTCCAGTCAATATAATCAATGCAATCCTGCACTTGTTTAAGCTGTTCTACTAAGGATTTGCGTTTGATATCCAGTATGACTTTTCTTTCCGGTATGGTGGATTCTCCCATAAGGCAGAGTTCAATATATTCTTTCATTTCAGCAATGCTCATTCCACAGTTTTTAAGACAATTTAAACTGTTAATCCAAGCAATGTCCCTCTCATCAAAGATGCGACGATTGTTTTTGTCACGCTTTACATTAGGAACAAGACCTTGATTGCAATAGAATTTTAGTGTTTCGTACGGTAATTGCGTTTGTTCGCAGGCTTCTTTCATTGTAAACATAAAGACCTCCAAGAAAATAAAAATAGTGCTTGACCGGTAGTAACTACCGATTGATACAATGGGAGTGTATCATGAATACAGATTATTTTCAAGGAGGTTTTCAGATGGAATATAAGGTATTGAGCAATGGTGTGAAAATGCCACAGTTGGGTTATGGAGTATATCAGGTAACAAAGGAAGAATGTGAGCGTTGTGTACTGGATGCACTGAAAGCAGGCTATCGTTTGATTGATACGGCACAGTCATATTTCAATGAAGAGGAAGTAGGTTCTGCAATTAAGAAAAGTGGGATTCCTCGTGAAGAAATATTCCTTACTACAAAGGTCTGGATTGAACATTATGGATATGAAGAATGTAAGGCATCCATAGAGGAATCTATGAGAAAGTTGCAGACAGATTATTTGGATTTACTATTACTTCATCAACCGTTTGCAGATTACTATGGAGCATGGAGAGCATTGGAAGAATACTATGAAGCTGGTAAAATCAGAGCAATTGGTATCTCTAATTTCTATCCAGATAGAATGATTGATATTGCGACTTTTGCTCGCATAAAACCTATGATAAATCAAGTGGAGATACATCCTTATCACCAACAGGAGGAGTCTAAAAACTGGCATGACAAATACGGCATTCAGATGGAAGCATGGGCACCTTTTGGTGAGGGTAGAGGGGATATGTTTACAGACCCTATGTTATCAGAAATTGGTGCAAAGTATGGAAAAACGGTTGCACAGGTAATTTTAAGATGGCATTTACAGAGAGGTATTGTAATCATTCCAAAGTCAGTACATTATGAAAGAATGGTAGAGAATTTTAATGTGTTTGATTTTGAGTTATCAGCTGATGATATGGAAAAGATAGCAACCTTGGATAAAAAACAGAGTGCATTTTTCTCCCATTATGACCCAAACATGGTAGAGTGGTTTGGCAAGATGGTGGAAGAGAGAAAGAAGCAACATGATTGTACTAAGGAAGAGAAGAATTGGTAAAGGAGCAAATGAGATGGCTAAGAAAATTTTGATATTGTCCGGTAGCCCAAGAAAGCAAGGAAATTCAGATTTATTATGTGATGAATTTATGCGAGGTGCATTAGAAGCAGGTCACGAAGTAGAAAAAATCCGTGTGCAGGAGAAGAAAGTGGCATGCTTTAGAGGATATGCAGACTGTGTGGCGGGTGCAATAGAAAAAGGTACAAATTTAAGGGCTTTTAAGAGATTAGAATTAAAAAATAAAAAAAGTGTTGACAATTTTTTTTGATGGGTGTATTATCACAACCATGAAGGCAATGGCGTCTTTGAGGTGAATACCTTGAAGACGCTTTTTGCCTTTTTTTGTTTAGCAAATATGAATATTATGCTATGCAAACAATAAATTATAGGAGGATTAAGAGATGTCGTATGTTGATGAGGTAATTGAACA
>CAYLUV010000228.1:0-1957 GCA_964386955.1 uncultured Lachnospiraceae bacterium | reverse complement strand
GGGCTTTCTGCTCTTCCTCCGAGCGGGCTTTGGTCTTATGACAGCAACAGCACTCATCTCTTTTCTCTTCCATGGCTAATATCTCCTTTCTTACGGGGAATTATATACCCCATAGGGGTATATGTCAAGGTAAAAGAAAAGCATGCCAGGGAATTTGCTCAACTTTTATAATCTACTTTCTGACATATAATGTTCTTTCTCGATAGACTTAACACAGAAAATACAACTCTATTATTTTTTGAATTAATTCAGCATCCAGTGCTTTTTCTTTTGTTTCATATGTCAAAATTAATTGTTCCATAGGCAATATATTGTTTTCCATGTAAGATTGTAGTTTTTTATAAGCTTTTTTCCTATATATAGAATCATCCATTCGTCCAAGATGTTCCCAATAATAGATTTTTCCTGTCAAGGGATGCATAATTGTAAAATCTGGATAGATTGTAAAGCTTCCTAATTCTAAAGCACATTCATATCGATAGGGAATTTGATTGTTATAAAGAAATGTATCAATTAATAATTCTGATTTTGAACGGACTACATTGCCCGATATAGAATTTAGAGTAAGATGTTCTGGATATGCAAGATTTTTCTTATAAGATTGTTTCATCCACTCCATATATTTATTGGATGAGTGTGGAAGAATTGGTATTAATAATTCCTGATATCCAGGATTCATAATAAGTTTTTGTGTTTTATGATTGGATTCTTTGTAAAGACGAGCATAGCTATTTAAAATATGCCACTTTTGTTTCAAATCTTCCAGTCGCATGGAATAATATTTCTTCATAGCAAGCTTTTCCGCAAAGGATCGATTCTTTTTTTCAATGTAAGTTTTATTCTTTCCATCGCTGCAATACCATTTATAATTGTTTCCATTTTTTGCACAAATTAGTTTGCCCTCCGGCAAATTCTTAAGTATAGATTGAATCGACTTCATCTCCTTCTCTATATTCTTTTGTTTCTTCCATAGATCTTCATGATACATGTCCACTCTCCTTTTGTAAAAATCTGTATATTAAGATTTAACCATATTTTGTATTATTTGTAAATATATTCTATTAATAGCCATGGACATATCTATCATTTTAGAATTAATACCCAGATATCGCCTTCTACATGGGCACCATCCGATTTTCTGAATTTGATACCCATATATTTTCATATCTTTGGGTCTTGTATGAGCGTTAACATCTGAGACCCAACTTTCTTACCGTTATCTGGGTCTTATATTCAAATTCCATCTATAGATCCTAGAATCTTCTTTCTCCCGGGTCTTGAACCCTAATTCCTTCCATAGACCCTAGAATCTCCTTTCTCCCGGGTCTTGAACCCTAATTCCTTCCATAGATCCACAAAAAAAGGACCGCATCCTCAACGATTCTATCGTCAAGGATACGGTCCTTTTTATAATATATCTGCAATAATCAAAAAATTGGTTATTAGCCTAATTTAGCTGTGTTAAGTTTGATACCAGGGCCCATTGTAGAAGAGATTACTACGCTCTTTAAGTACTGGCCTTTTGCAGCTGCTGGTTTAGCTTTGATGATTGCTTCAATTAAAGTCTGGAAGTTGTCCGCGATCTGTTCTTCAGTGAAGGAAACTTTACCGATTGGACAGTGGATGATGTTTGTTTTGTCTAATCTATATTCAATCTTACCGGCTTTAATGTCGTTAACAGCTTTAGTAACGTCCATAGTTACTGTACCTGCTTTAGGGTTTGGCATTAAGCCCTTAGGTCCGAGGATACGACCAAGACGACCAACTACACCCATCATGTCTGGAGTTGCTACTACAACGTCGAAATCTAACCAGCCTTCTTTCTGAATTCTTGGTACTAAATCTTCTGCACCAACGAAATCAGCGCCTGCTGCTAAAGCTTCTTCTGCTTTAGGTCCTTTTGCAAATACTAATACACGTACTGTTTTACCTGTTCCGTGAGGAAGTACTACAGCAC
>CAYLUV010000227.1:0-2024 GCA_964386955.1 uncultured Lachnospiraceae bacterium | reverse complement strand
CGGTAGACCCGCAGGATGTCCTGCAAGGAGGCGCTGCACAGGACGTACTGCTGCTTGATGCGCAGACGCTTGCCCTCGATGGTGGAATCGTTGGGGTCGAGGACGCGGGTGATGTCCTCGGCCTGGTTCTTCTGCTGCAACGCCCTGGCGTAATCCTGGGCGTTGAAGGCGTCGAAGTCCAGCTCCTGCTCCGGCTCGCACTGCCACAGGCGCAGCGTGCCGATGTTATCCACGCCATAGCCGATGATGGGCATATCATACGGCACGGCGATGATGGTCTGGTCGGCAAAGCGCACCTTGACGGCGTGCTTATCCCGGCGGTAGCTCCAGGGGTCGCCGTAGCGCGTCCAGTCGTCGGCCATCTCCTTCTGGGAGCCGTTTTCATCAAAGCTCTGCTTAAAAAGGCCGAAGCGGTAGCGCAGGCCGTAGCCGGAGAGGGGAATCTCGCACGTCACGGCGCTGTCGAGGAAGCACGCGGCCAGACGGCCAAGACCGCCGTTGCCCAGCGCCGCGTCCTCGATGTCCTCCAGCTCCGCGAGATCGACGCCCTTGGCAGCCAGTGCGGCGCGAACCTCGTCGAGCAGGCCGAGGTTGAAGAGGTTGGAGTAGACCAGACGACCCATCAGATACTCCGCAGAGAAATAATATGCCTTGCGATGACCCTCCCGGCGCTTTTTGCTGTCGGTCCAGGTCTTGTTGATGGCCATCATCACGGCGGTGCCGAGGCAGTCATGCAGCCGCTGCGGCGTAGTCGTCGTCAGCGTCTCATCATGGCGCAGCTTCAGCATGGCCTCCGTGTTGGCAAGAATGGTGTTGACATTGTAGTTCATATGAAATCTCCTTCGAATTATGAAGAATGATGGAATAACAAAGAACAGGGCGTCCGCCAAGCCTCCACCCTACGGGTGCGGCGGAGGGATTCTACCGTTCTGTCATCGATACAACCCCCGCCCGCTTTGCGGGCAGCCCTCTGAGAAGGGGGCACGAGAGGGCGGCTTGACTGTCAATTTCCAATCGCGCTGACGCTCTCGCGGCTTTCCAGCCGGAAGGGGACTACCTCGTGGCAGGCGGCGCCGCCGTCGAGCATATATTGCAGCAGGCTGGCGCTTTGTTCGGCCAGCGTATCCAGCGGCTGCGCCACGGTGGAGAGCCGGGGCTGCAAATAGTCGCCGATCTCCAGCCCGTCATAGCCCATGACGGAGATATCCTCCGGCACCCGCAGGCCGTGCTCCCGGATGGCACGGATGGCTCCAATGGCGATGACATCAGCCATGGCGAAGACCGCCGTGCAGGAGATGCCCTGCTCCAGCGCCAGACGCATGGTCTCGTAGCCGGAGCGCAGGGAATAGCGGCACGTCCGGTAGCGCTCCTCAGGCAGGCGCAGACCGACCTGCTCCAGCGCCGCAGCACAGCCCTCGTAGCGCTCCCGGCTGGCGTCTGAGCGGGCGCGGTCGCCGCCCAGAACCAGCAGCTCCCGGTGGCCTGCGCCCAGCAGCGACTTCACCGCAGCGGCCGCGCCCTGGCGGTCATCGGCGGTGACGCTGGAAAGATTGGGAAATTCCAGTCCGTCGCCGCTGGCCGTCACAAGGACGGAGGGGACGGTGACACAGGCAAAGCTCCTGCGGAAATTCTGGCTGCTCCCGCCCAGAAACAGAATGCCGCGGGGCTTTTTCTCCCGGCACAAAACGGCAGCGCGGCGAACCTCGTTGTCCAGCTCGTCGATATAATCAATGATGAGGGGACATTGCGCCTCGGAAAACAGCGCCTGATAGCGCTCCACAAGCCCCGCGAAGAGCTCGTTGCCCTGACCCTTGACAACCACCAGAACCGCGCTCCCGTGAACCTGCTTGAGGTTTCTTGCGTTGCTGTTGATCTCAAAGCCCTGGGCCTCCACCACAGCCATCACGGCCCGCCGCGCCTTGTCACTGACGTTGGGGTGACCATTGAGCACCCGGGAGACCGTCCCCAGGGAATAACCAGATTCCCGGGCCAAATCCTTGATCGTCATCGCGCATCCCTCCATC
>CAYLUV010000226.1:0-2028 GCA_964386955.1 uncultured Lachnospiraceae bacterium | reverse complement strand
TGTCCAGTGTTTCTACTAAATCTCTTGAAAAAGATATCTGTTTTAGCAGACTATTTCGCTGATTTAGGATTTTATTATAGTTGGAAAGATGGTTCATATAAATCTTGTCCAATTGACAAAGTTCTGCATCCATAAACCGTCTTCTCTCCCCAGGACCGTTCTTGATAATGCCAAGATCCTCCGGCGAAAAAAGAATCATATGAACCATACCCAGCAGCTCGCTGGATTTTTTTATCATCATTCCGTCGATGGCAGCACCTTTTGCCTTATTGCGGCGAAGGTGCATATCAATGCGGTGTTCCACATCTTTCTTGTTTACCATCATACGGATATGAGATTCATTTTCATTAAATTTGATCAGTTCTTTATCCTTGCTTCCCCGATGAGACCTGGTAGTAGCGCACAGATAGAGAGATTCCAATATATTGGTTTTTCCCTGGGCATTATCCCCATATAATATATTGATTCCATCCTTAAATGGTACGGAAGCATATTCATAATTGCGGTAATTTTTTAATTCCACTGAACTGACATACATAATCTTACTATTTCCTTACTTCTACAATCTTTCCTTCAAACTCAAAGTTATCTCCTGGATAGAGTTTTCTTCCTCTTCTTTCGTCGATTTCTCCGTTTACCTTTACTTCTCCGTCCTGAATCACTACTTTTGCTTCAATACCGGAGCCAACCATTCCCGCTAATTTCATAGCCTGGCCTAATTTAATAAATTCATCTTTAATTGTAATAAATTCCATATCAATCTCCATTCTTTTTTCTTAATCAATTACATTCCACTGTTAAAATTTACTGGCAGGATCAGATAAATATAGCTTTCCTTCTCATCCTTAATAAAGCAAGGAGCCTTTGGATTCACCATATAAATCGTAATCTCCTCATCATCAATGACACGAAGGGCGTCCATTAAAAATTTAGGATTAAAGCCGATCATAATGTCTTTTCCCTCTTTGTGGATAAACATCTCTTCCTTCATGGAACCAACGGAAGTAGATACATTGAGATCCATCTTTTCATCGTTGATAGACAAAATGATTGGACGTTTATCGGATTCCTTGATTAACAAAGTAGATCGGTCAATACAATTATAAAATTCTTTCTTGTTTAATACAATCTTTGTCTCATAATCAGAGGAAAGCATACGGTTAATACGGTAATATTCTCCCTCCAACAGACGAGAAACTACCTTTGTCTTTTCCATCTCAAATAAGATGTGCTTATCTGTAAAATAAATATCTACCATATCAGTGAGTTCACCAGATAAAATCTTACTAATATCATTTAAAGTTTTTCCAGGAACAACCACTTTAACTGGATCATTTTCTCCTTCCAGTTCCGCATTTCGAATCGAAATACGATGTCCATCCAAGGAAACAACGGTAAGTTTGTTATTGTTTACTTCGAACAATTCTCCTGTCATTAATTTATTATTTTCATTATCAGAGATAGAAAAAATCGTCTGTCTAACTAATTCTTTCAATGTAAACTGGGAAAGATGAATTCTTTTATCCTTCTCAATATCTGGAAGATAGGAAAAATCATCTCCTGGTTTTCCCATAATACTAAATTTTGCATTCTCACAGCTAATTTTTGTCTGATAATTATCTGCTACATCAACGGTAACATCGCTGTTTGGCAGCTTACGAATAATCTCAGAGAATAATTTTGCTTCGATGGCTATTTTACCTTCTTCTAAAATATCTCCCTCAATGACAGTTTCAATGGCAAGTTCCATATCATTGGCTGTCAATTTAATTTCATGATTATGAGCTTCAATCAAAATACATTCTAGGATAGGTAATGTAGATTTGGATGAAACTGCTTTGGATACAATACTAACACCAGTCATCAACTGGTCCTGTCTGCAAATAAATTTCATATTGTGTATAACTCCTTTCGAGAGAAAATGTATATAAATATATATACATTATTTACAAAACAGTAAAATAAAACATTTTTTTCTGGAACAAAAGGAGAAAACGACTGGTACACAACGGATGTAACATTAAGAAT
>CAYLUV010000225.1:0-2054 GCA_964386955.1 uncultured Lachnospiraceae bacterium | reverse complement strand
AGTAAGAGCCTCAGAAGTGGCGATTGCAAGGTTTTTCGGAAATTTGAGCCTCGGGCTTAAACCAACTTAAACCATGCTTAAACCACTTCAGACAGCACAATTAGACAGAAGAGGCAAGATCACCACAGCACCTCTCCATTTGCGGGAGGTGCTGTTTTTCGTCTCCAAAAATAAAATGACCAGCCATCATTGACTGGTCAAAATACATTTTATTCATACCTTGCGGCGATGTCCGCAAGGGCCTTTCTCATGCCATCCTTGACACTCTCAGGGCCAACAATCCTGACCGACTTGCCAAGACCAAACACCCATCCGTAGAATTGCTGACTTACGGAAACGGAGACGGTCACTCTGAAGTGTCTCTCATCCTCTTTCATGACCACGACATCCCGCCCAAATCTGTCCATCACAGCACCCATCATGCGGTTCTGGAACACCATGGTGACAGGGGTAGTCTCTCCACCGAACATGCTGAAGGTGTACTTTGTGTAGGCAGACATGTCCAGCTTGGCGAAGGCTTCAGCTCCTTCTCTTGCAAGAGAAGCAACTTCCACTTCGGCAATTTCAGTAATCATGGCTTCAGCCTTGTCCATTCGATCAACTCTGAAATGCTTGAACTTGCCTTCAGTGTAGGCCAAGAGGTAATAGTTGTCATCAGTGTAGATCATGGCCCAGGGACTGACCACATACCTTTCGCCCTTCTTCATGTAATGCTTCTGCTTCTTCTGATCATAGTCAAAATACTGGAAGCTGACCTGTGCATTGGCAGTGATAGCCCTGTGAATTGCATCAATAGTGCGGAACAGGACAGAACTGGAGCTGATGCTTTTGACTCGATTAGTCAAGACCACCTGACGATGGAGTTCTTTGGCTTCATACTTGCTACAAAAGCTCTCCAACTTCTTGATGAGATCACGAGTGGTCTTCTCGGAAAGAAATTTTGAAGACTGAAGAGCATCAATCATCATTTTCAGCTCTGAAAGCTGGAAAGCACGATCCCCAACAGAGTATGTGCGATTCTGGCCTTGCGGGCCAACAAGATCAAGAATGTCCGCTTCTCTTAGAGTGCGGAGATCATCATAAATGCTTTTTCGCTCGGCCTTGATTCCTCGCATGGACAGCAGTTCCAGGATGCGGGCCATGGTAATGCCATGCGAATCATCTGTTTCAGTTTCAAGAATTTCTTTCAGAGCAAACAGCTTCAACTTCTGTCCTTCAGACCTTGCCATGGTACAACTCCTTACAACTATCTACAACTTTGAAGAACAAGCTACAAAGCAGAAGAATTTTCTTCAATTAGCCAACAACTCACTGAAATTATACCACATCTTTCGACCAAAAGACAGATGTGCCAGTCTCTCCACCGCTATTTTGATTCACAAAAAAATAAATGGTATAATATTATTATGAAAAAGAAAACTGTAAAACCTGGTTGGGCGGAGTTTGCCTATGCTGCCAGCCTATTTTTCATGTACTCATGGAAGGAGTTGATTTCCATAGCACAGATTGGTATTCGTATCACAGAACAAGAGAAACAGGTGCTTGCGGAATGTGCCGCCGCCAATGACCTGACCATTTCACAAATCCTGCGGAGTCTGATCCGCAGATTCATCAAGGAGAATGAAAATGACACAGACACAAAACGAAGCAGAGTTTGAATTTGAGTGGCTGCTGCGGCAAAAGTATGAGTTCAAAATCCTCACCCTGATTGCGGTGCTGGCTGACAACAATCTGGCCTACCGAGGCACACTGAAAGACATGTGTGAATTCTTTGGAGTAAAACCAGGCGATTCCAGAACAAACAACCAGATCAAAGCAGCCATCATGAAATTGGAAGCTGATGGACTATTGAAACAGATTATCGATGGACGAACCTTTACCCTCACCCTGTCCAAGAAAGGCGAACAACGAAAAAGAGTCATCAGCATTCAAAAGGAATGGGTTGAGATCGCCAAGGGTTACAAGAGCGAAGACAACAGCATCAGTTGGATGAATCTTCTGAAGGTCTGGCTGTATCTGATCGACAACAAAAAAGAAATCATCAAAACATCTGA
>CAYLUV010000224.1:0-2063 GCA_964386955.1 uncultured Lachnospiraceae bacterium | reverse complement strand
ACTCATCGTCGCTCACCCCCAAATACGCGTCAATAACATGCTCGTTGTTCTGAATCTCGGACGGAACACCCTTTGCGATAAGCTTACCGAAGTCGAGAACGTAGATCATGTCACTGATATTCATGACAAGATCCATGTGGTGTTCGACAAGGAACACAGAAAGCTTGTACTCATCACGGATCTGACCGATAAAGTCGGCAAGCTCCAGCGTTTCCTGCGGGTTCATGCCGGCGGCAGGCTCATCAAGCAAGAGGAGCTTCGGCTCGGTTGCGAGAGCGCGAGCAATCTCCAGTCGACGCTGAATACCGTAGGGAAGACTTCCCGCAACATCGTCTTTATACTTGTCCAAGCCCTGCTCGGCAAGGAGAGCCATCGTCTCCTCGCGCATGCGCTTTTCCTCGGCGGCATTCAGGTGCAATGCGGCGGAGAAGAAGTTTTGCTTTGCACGCATGTGCTTTGCGATAAGCACGTTTTCAAAGACCGAAAGCTTGGAGAAAAGACGGATGTTCTGGAAGGTGCGGGCGATGCCCTTGGCGGTGATAACATCGGGCGTGTGAGAAACGACCTTGTCGTACTTGCCGAGGTTTTCACCGGCGTAGAGCTTTTTCATTTTGCCCTGCGGGTGGTTTTCGACGATGGTTTCACCGTAAAAGTCTATCTTGCCGTTAGTCGGCTCGTAAACACCGGTGACACAGTTGAACGCGGTGGTTTTGCCCGCGCCGTTCGGACCTATGAGGGCAACGATCTGCCCCTGCTCGATATCTAGATTGAGGTTGTTGACAGCTACGACACCGCCGAACTGCATGGTTATGTTTTCAATATGGAGAACGTTTTCAGCCATTGTCGTGCGCCGCCTTTCTGTCGGATTTCTTGAAGAGCTTCTTGAAGAAGTTTATTATCCCCTGCCATGAAAACTCATTCGTACCCATGATGCCCTGACGGTAGAAGAGAACGATGAGCATGATGACAACGGAGAACACCACCATACGGAAGCCGCCACGCATGAACGGAATATTCACGCCGAGGTAGGTCTGCGAGTCATCGAGGAAGCGCAGCCACCACTCGGAGCAGGCGATGTACAAAAAGCTTCCCAGCACAGAGCCTGTGACAGAGCCTATCCCGCCGATGACGACGATGAGCAGGATTTCATAGGTCATTGCCGAGGTGAAGGAACGCGCTTGAACGCTCGCCTGGAACATGGCGAGGAGCGCACCGCCGATACCGGCAAAAAAGGCACTGGTGAGAAACGCCTGCATCTTGGTCTTGGCAAGGTTTATGCCCATAGCCTCGGCAGCGATCTCGTCCTCACGAATGGCCTTGAAGGCACGACCGTAAGAGGAGTTGATAAGCAGAACTATGAGGAAAATGCAAAACGCCGAGATGATGACCGGGGTGATTATGCTGTCAAACTTGGGGAACTTTTTTAGTATGTTGGAGGCGTTTGTGACAGGACCGAGGACATCCCACTGAATGAGAGCGCGGAGAATCTCGGCAAAGCCAAGGGTCGCAATGGCAAGATAGTCACTTTTCAGCTTCAGGCAGGGCTTACCGACAAGCCACGCAAACACTACAGCCACAAGCCCCGCGAGAATAACGCCGACAAAGGCGGGCAGGCAGACGTTCACGACACCGCCGTTGAAATACTGATAGACGCTCGCATGCTGTTCAAGAGGAATGGTCAAAATTGCGTAGGTATACGCACCGAGCATCATGAAGCCCGCCTGACCGAGGGAGAAAAGCCCCGTGAAGCCCGTCAAAAGGTTCATGGACACCGCAAGGAGTGAGTAGATAGCCGCCTTTTGAATAACGGAGGCAAGCATGGAATAATGCTGATACTCATCGACATAGAAAAGCAAGGCGAGTATGACAACGATAAGCACGGCGGAGAGGATAAAATCTCTTTTCTTATTAAGCTTTATCATAACATCACACCTTCTCCGTAAGCTTTTCGCCGAACATTCCGTTGGGCTTGAACAAAAGAACAAGAATCAAAAGGGCAAAGGTAAAGGCATTGCTGAATATCGCAATGGAGTCGTTCGCCTTTATGAGAGATTCGCAGATAC
>CAYLUV010000223.1:0-2084 GCA_964386955.1 uncultured Lachnospiraceae bacterium | reverse complement strand
GCGCGGCATTGCCGATACGCTCGACCGCGCGATCTAAACGCACGGTTCGCGTACGGACACCCGGAACAGGTTAAGACCGTCGATGAATCTCCTCACAGACAAACGGGCGCCGATTTTTCGACGGTATTTGTTTGCGGCGTTCGGTTCAACGACGGTCGCCGCCGTCTATGGCATTGTGGACATGATCGTCGTGGGTCAGTCGCAAGGCCCCGACGGGGTGGCGGCGCTCGCCGTCGTGCTGCCGTTGTGGACGATCATCTATGCGTTCGTCTTCCTGCTGCCCGCCGTTTTCCCGACGTGGACGCTCTGGCTGGCCATGCCGTTGACCGAACTCGCCACCGCCGTCTACGCGGCTCGCCGGATGTTCGCATCCCGCACATGACATGTCCAAATCTTGCAGAAGAATTGCCTCCGGCCGTTTCCTCGACGACGTTTCTTTCTTCTCATTCAAAATTTCCCTATTTGATCGTACACTTCCCGCCGACCAAAATTTTCGGATCTTGTCGTTGAAGGATTGTACGGTAATATGGTAGAATGGCTACCATAATGGTAAGCATGAAGAAAAAAACGTGCGACAGCGCGAATTTCAGGCGCGTCCGCGCCACGTCCGACATGGAGGCGAGCGTGTGAGCGCGGCGGATGTCGTTTCCGTTGTTATCGTCACGTGGAAGGGCGACAATCTCTTGCGGGCGTGTCTCGATTCGCTCGCGCGTGTCTATGGAACGGCTCCGGAGATAGTCGTCGTCGACAACGCGAACGAGGCGACGACGCGCGCCGTCGTGTCCGCCTACGCGAATGTGTCGTATGTGGCGACGCCACGAAATCTGGGCTTCGCGGGCGGCAATAACGTGGGGCTTGCGCGGTGTACGCGTGACCTGGTCTTGCTGCTCAACAACGACACGGTCTTTCATACCGATTCGCTTGCGCCGCTCGTCGCGTTCCTTGCCGCGCATCCGAAGGTCGGCATTGTACAGGGGACGCTGAACGTGCCGGCGTGCGGTGACGGGCTGGACGACTGCGGCATGGCGATGATGCCGTTTGGCATCCAGCGTCACCTCCATCGTGGTGAGCCGACGGCGACGACGGTGCTCTCGCCGCGTCGCGTGACGGCGGCGAAGGGCGCGTTCATGCTCGTTCGGCGGCAAGTCGTCGTAGACACGGGCTTTCTCTTCTACGACCATTTCGGAAGCTATTTCGAAGAGACGGACTTCTGCCGCCGTGCGGCGAACAAGGGCTGGGAAACGTGGTTCGTGCCGACGCCGCCGGTCGATCATCTGTGCGGCGCGACGTCGACGCGGTTCGACCGCGCGGCGATCTGGACGCAGTATTTCCGAAACATCCTCTACTCGTTTGCGCGTAACTGGGGCTGGTGGGGGCGGCTTGTGATGCTTCCCACGTTCGCGTGTGCGGCGTTTGTCCGCAGTCCGCGTTGTCTCTTGCGGGCGGTTTGGGCTGGGCGCAAAAGGGCGGAGGCCTGAATGAAAGACGGGCTTAAGCCGTGCGCGGTCAAGCATCGCATGACGCGGCGGTGTACGGATTGGGACTACCGTGCGCGGGCGATCTACCAGATTACGCTTGTTCAGGTGGATCGGCGGCGGCCCGCGCTGGGGCGGCTGGTCGTCGAAGACCCGTCGGCGACGCCTGAGGCGGTGGCGGCGCGGGTCGAGCCGAGCGCATTGGGCGCGGCGATTCTCGCGCATTGGAAGCGGCTCGGCGATTTCACGCCCGAGATTCGGCCGCTTTTCTGCCAATTGATGCCCGACCATTTGCACGGGATTCTCGAGGTTACGCGGCCGATGGCGAAGCCGCTTGGCAACGCGATCGGCGGGTTCAAAACGGGTTGCGAAAAGATTTGCCGAGGGCTTGCGCCCACGGCACAGGACAAGGCGCCCACGGCACAGGGCAAGGTGCCCACGGCACAAGACAGGGCGCCCACGGCACAGGGCAAGGCGCCCACGGCACAGGGCAAGGCGCCCACGGCACAGGACAAGGCGCCCACGGCACAGGACAAGGCGCCCACGGCACAGGACAAGGCGGGCGCGATTTGCGAAACTTTTGGTAATGGCGGGGCGTTGGGCGGTGCG
>CAYLUV010000222.1:0-2124 GCA_964386955.1 uncultured Lachnospiraceae bacterium | reverse complement strand
GCGAGGAAACTTGCATTGCACACGTTGTCTTTGGATTGTACGCAAGCGTCGGTAGTATGACTGCGCCCATTTTCAAGTAGTGGGGTTAGTCTGCTCTGGCGCTTTTTAATATAAGTATCGCCATGCGGCAGAGAGGAGTGATTATGTCACAGCTATTTACCACAGGTCGGGTCGTTACCGATCTGGAGCTGCGATCCAGTGCCAAGCAGAATCTGTATATCCATTTTACCCTGGTGGAACGAATTGGATATGGAGAAACCGCACGCTCGCAAGCCATGAATGTATGGGCTTGGGGGTATCTGGCAGAACAGCTCAAACGGTTCAGAGTGAAGAAAGGCAGTTTGATTTGGGTCTCCGGTTCTTTGGAGTTGGAAGAGTACGTCAAAAAAGACGGCGTGACCCCGGACAAGCGGCTGAAGCTCAAGCTGAACGATTGGGGATTTGTCCCGAAGGAGACGGACAGATTTCCGAAGAAAGAAAAGGCTGCACCCGCAACCAGCAACACCGCAACCGAAACAGCCGGTGTGATCGATGGAGAGCGGGAGGCCTTGCCGGAATAACAATCCGGCACAAATTGAAGAGGCACTATACCACATGATTCAGAGAATGATTTCCTGTTCATGGGTATAGTGCCTCTTTTTTTGTTTTTCCAGAAAAATACGAAAGGTGGCAACAGTCATGAAAAAGACCTCAACTCTCCTGTGGGGCAGTATCTCCATCCTGATCGGCGCAGTCATCGCCGTCCTCGCCATGGTGCGGGGTAAGTGGCAGCTTCCGCTGCTGATCTCCTGCTTTGCACTCTGGGGCCTGTGGCTCATCTTCGCTCTGCTCCTGCCTGCGTGGCGCTCTATCCAGAGCCTGCGTCGGCGTGAAAAGCGGGCGGAACGGGAGCGTCAGGCGATGGCCGATGCCAATTTGCCGGACGATGCACTGGCACAGAAACTTCTTCGTCATGTCAATTTCCGTATCTCCAGTCATTTGAAATCCGCGTATCCCAACGCACGCTGGGAATGGACGATTGAAATGCCGGCCCTGTTTGCAGTACAGGGAGGAACCGCCCGTATCCGGGTATACGGCGTTCCCGATTACGATTTTGCAGATGTGACACTGGACAAGAACGATGATCTTTCCTGCTCTCTTGTGAAAGTCGTTCCTCTGCACGGTCAGGAACAGCCTAACGATACCCCTGCACCTAACCAGCAGCCCATCGATCCCCAGGTGTGGTATGAGCTGCAGGGACGCAAGGTGCTGGAAAATCTGGTTGCAGACCTCAACTCCAGAGGACACAGCAAGCTGTATCTGAAGGAGGACGGCAGCATCTGCATTAAGCCGGAAGGTGGTGATGAAGAGCTCGTTCAGGACGCCTTTAACAGCTTCCCTGAGAAGGTGTACTGGCCCCGATTGAAGGACGTGCTGGAGCAGGCCGGCTTGGCCGCTACGGTACAGGACACCTGTATTCAGGTTGCCTGGTAAACAAATGAAGGGAGTGAACAAATGAAATGAAAGCCGGCCTTACGATTCAGGAAATGAGCAAGGAGATCCTGCGCCAGTCTCAGGCGAAGACGGACTATCTGGTAAACACCGCCAACCTGCGCATGGAGCCCTGGGGCAATGAGCCTATGCTCCGTGTGTTGGATGCAAACGGTCGGGATCAGGTAGAGCCGCTGACCATGAAGCAGACGGCCCATCAGCAGCTCGGTTCTTATCTGGACATCCCCCGTAAGTATTACGACAGGATGCTTCAGCAGGAACCTGACCTGCTGGCCTACAATGTGAACCACTGGTTCCAGAAGCAGCCTGAACAGCGCATGATCCGCACCATTGACGGTCTTGCCCGGGCATTCCTCAGTAACCGCTATCGGCGCATCGACAATCTGGACATTGCCAAAGTCACGCTGCCCATCATTGCCGAGATGCCCGACGCCCGCTACGAAAGCTGCCAGATCACCGACGACTATATGTATATCAAGGTGGTCAACCCCCGGCTCACCGCCGAGGTGGTTCCCGGGGACATCGTACAGGCAGGCGTAGTCATCTCCAACAGCGAAACCGGACTTGGCGCCGTTACTATCCAGCCTTTGATCTACCGTCTGGTGTGTTCCAACGGCATGGTGGTCAACGCCG
>CAYLUV010000221.1:0-2133 GCA_964386955.1 uncultured Lachnospiraceae bacterium | reverse complement strand
ACACTGGATATTACTTTTTTCCTCTGCGGCATTATTTTTATTGGAGGTTTGGATGGAAAACTAATCAAGCGGGTACTTCTAATCGGTGTTCCGCTGCTGGTGGTTTTTATCTTCTATATCCAGACGCCAAACCAGATTCTTCTGAAAGAGTATCAGGTGAATCGAATTATGGCCTTTATCAATCCGGAAAAATATGAATCCACAGGAAGATTTCAGCAGGATAATTCTGTTATGGCCATTGGATCTGGTCAGCTGACAGGGAAAGGGCTGAACAATAACACAATTTCTGACAGCAATATTACCATTGCGGATATTGATGAAGAGATTGCGGAATCTGACGTGGGAATCACAGTAAAGGATACGAAGCTGGTGTCGGAACAGCAGACAGACTTTATTTTCTCTGTTATTGGTGAGGAAACTGGATTTGTAGGCTGTATGATTACTATAGGTCTTTTGGCATTGATTGTATTGCAGTGCCTCTGGATCGCACATCGTTCCGGTGATTTGGCAGGACGATTGATTGCAGTGGGTGTAGCAGGGCTTGTCTGCTTTCAATCCTTCATCAATATAAGTGTGGCTACAGCCATGATGCCAAACACAGGATTACCGCTTCCATTTATCAGTTATGGACCGACCTCTCTGGTCTGCAACATGGTAGGCATGGGACTGGTATTAAACGTAGGACTACAAAGAAGATATTAAGGAGTGAGATAGATGAATATCGGATTAGTTGCACATGATGCAAAGAAAAAATTGATGCAGAATTTTTGCATTGCTTACAGAGGAATCTTAAGCAAACATGAGTTATATGCAACTGCAACAACCGGAAGGTTAATTGAAGAAGTAACAAATTTAAATGTTCACAAATATTTGGCAGGACATCTTGGAGGAACACAGCAGCTTGGGTCTCAGATTGAACATAATATGATTGATATGGTTATTTTCCTTCGCGACCCACAGAAACCGAAGAAACATGAACCAGAAATTTTTGATATTCTTCGTCTGTGCGATATTCACAATATTCCTCTCGCCACCAACCTTGCCACAGCAGAGCTTTTGATTAAGGCCTTAGAGCGAGGCGATCTTGATTGGCGTGATATGTACAAATAATCAGGAGTCCGAGATGAACAAAAGAAATCATAAGAAATTTTGGATAGGTTGTCTCTTTACTTTCTTGCTGGTCATTACCTTTTGTACTGGGTGTGGCAAAGAAAAGGCGGGGTTAGGAGATTACCGGGAACATTTTCAGGAAGAGCAGGAAAAATATCAATCCGTTGTAAACAAGGGTATGGCGGAAGAATTGGCGGTTGTTCCGGTGGCAGAAGCGACGGATTATGGATTTCAATCCAGTGTGAAAGCGGCATTTTGTGCAAATGATGATCAGGATGAAGTGCTACTTTCTTATCATGCTTTTGACCGTATTTATCCAGCCAGTATCACAAAGGTAATGACTGCTCTTTTGGTGATGGAACATGGAAATTTTGAAGATGAAGTGACATTGACCCACAATATTGTCTTTGATGAAGGCAATGTTGTCCGCACCAATTTAAAGGCGGGGGATACTGTCACAGTGGAAGCCCTTTTTAATGCCCTTTTGGTGGCATCAGACAACGACTGCGCTGTTATTTTGGCAGAATATGTTGCAGGCTCTGTGGAAGCCTTCACAGAGATGATGAATGCTAAAGCAAAAGAGCTTGGGGCGACACATACTCACTTTGTCAATGCCAATGGGCTTCACAATAGCAATCACTATACCACAGCCTATGATCTGTATTTGATTTTTAGGGAAGCTTTAAAGGATGACCGCTTTGTGGCGGTGGTGGGACAGAAAGATTATGTGCTGGAATACACAACAGCCCAGGGATATGTGGCGGAGGAGTATCAGACCAGTACCAACGCTTATTTCAGCAATATCTATCCGATTCCAACGGGCATCGAGGTAGTGGGAGGAAAGACTGGAACTACTTCCATTGCAAAATCCTGTCTGATTCTTCTTACCAAAAATGAAGCGGGGGAGAATATGATCTCCGTTGTATTGGGGGCGGAATCAAAAGATGTGCTTTATCACACAATGACAGATCTTATTACCAGATAAATTGACAAAATTTTTAAATAATAATCAAAAAATAGTTG
>CAYLUV010000220.1:0-2138 GCA_964386955.1 uncultured Lachnospiraceae bacterium | reverse complement strand
AAGTAACTCCTAAAGGAGAGACAGAGCTTACTGCAGAAGAAAGACTTCTTCGTGCGATCTTCGGTGAGAAAGCAAGAGAAGTAAGAGATACTTCCCTCCGTATCATGCCAGTGGAAGATATGCCATTCCTTCCAAACGGTAGACCTCTTGACATCGTACTGAACCCATTGGGCGTACCTTCCCGTATGAACATCGGTCAGGTCTTAGAAATCCATTTAAGTCTTGCATCCAAGGTACTTGGATTTAATGTTGCGACACCAGTATTTAACGGTGCAAACGAAATTGACATTATGGAAACTTTAGAGATGGCCAACGACTATGCAAATACAACTTGGGAAGAGTTTGAAAGCAAGTGGGGCGATCAGGTAAATGACGAAGTAATGCAGTACCTGTGGGATAACCGTGATCACAGAGAAGAATGGAAGGGCGTTCCAATTGACCGCACCGGTAAAGTTCAGCTTCGTGATGGACGTACTGGACAGGAATTTGATAACCCTGTAACCATCGGATTCATGCACTACTTGAAACTTCATCATCTGGTTGATGATAAGATTCATGCACGTTCTACTGGTCCTTACTCCCTCGTTACACAGCAGCCACTGGGTGGTAAAGCACAGTTTGGTGGTCAGCGTTTCGGTGAGATGGAGGTTTGGGCTCTGGAAGCATATGGTGCAGCCTATACTTTACAGGAAATCCTTACTGTAAAATCTGATGATGTTATCGGTCGTGTGAAGACATACGAAGCCATCATCAAGGGAGAAAATATCCCTGAACCAGGTATCCCTGAATCCTTCAAGGTACTCTTAAAAGAGTTCCAGTCTCTTGCCCTTGATGTAAGAGTATTAAAGGAGGATAACACAGAGGTTGAAATCCGTGAAAGCATTGACTACGGTAATGAAGATTTAACTCCAATGATCGAAGGTGACCCTAATATGGCTCGTTATGACGAAGACTTTGGAAAACACGGCTATCAAGAGGGAAACTATGCTGATGGAGAGAGTGATGTAAATGCTGTATATGCAGCAGATTCAGAAGTGGAAGGAGAATAGTCCGAATGCCAGATATGAATAACGAACAACAGATGGATCAGCCAATGAATTTTGACGCTATTAAGATCGGTCTGGCTTCTCCGGAAAAGATCAGAGAATGGTCTCGCGGAGAGGTAAAAAAGCCAGAAACCATTAACTATAGAACTTTAAAACCAGAAAAAGACGGTCTTTTCTGTGAAAGAATCTTTGGACCAAGCAAAGACTGGGAATGTCACTGTGGTAAGTACAAAAAAATCCGTTATAAAGGTGTTATTTGTGACCGTTGTGGCGTAGAAGTAACAAAATCCAACGTAAGAAGAGAAAGAATGGGACATATTGAACTGGCAGCGCCAGTGTCCCATATCTGGTACTTCAAAGGAATTCCTAGCCGTATGGGTCTTATTCTGGATATCTCTCCAAGAACATTGGAGAAGGTACTTTACTTTGCATCTTATATCGTATTAGATCCAGGTGAAACAAGCCTTACTTATAAGCAGGTTCTCTCTGAGAAAGAATACGCAGATGCATACAGCAAATATGGCGCAACATTCCGTGTAGGTATGGGTGCAGAATCCATCAAGGAATTATTATGTGCCATCGATCTTGAGAAAGAATCCGAAGAACTTACAAAAGAACTGAAAGATTCCTCAGGACAGAAACGTGCAAGAATCATCAAGAGATTGGAAGTTGTAGAAGCATTCCGTACTTCCGGCAACAGACCGGAATGGATGGTACTGGATGCAGTTCCAGTTATTCCTCCAGATATCCGTCCTATGGTACAGTTAGATGGTGGACGTTTTGCAACATCCGATTTAAATGATCTGTATAGAAGAATTATCAACCGTAACAACCGTTTAAAACGTCTCCTTGAGTTGGGCGCTCCTGATATTATCGTTCGCAACGAAAAGAGAATGCTTCAGGAAGCAGTAGATGCCCTGATCGATAACGGAAGACGTGGAAGACCTGTTACAGGTCCTGGAAACAGAGCCTTAAAATCCCTTTCCGACATGCTGAAAGGTAAACAGGGACGTTTCCGTCAGAACCTTCTTGGAAAACGTGTTGACTACTCAGGACGTTCCGTTATCGTAGTAGGACCGGAACTTAAGATTT
>CAYLUV010000219.1:0-2153 GCA_964386955.1 uncultured Lachnospiraceae bacterium | reverse complement strand
CAAACTGGGTAATGGAGCGCACCTCCGTCCGGGTCAGCTTCAGCACATCCTTGACATACTGGGCTTCATCCTGTTCCAGATTCAGGATAATTTTATTCTTGGAGTTGTTGATGATAGCCCGTCCGTATTTACCGTCATCCAGACCGAAAAAGTCACTGAGATCCTGGGTGGCTGCAATTGCCGCACCACCATAACCACGGATGACTTTGAAGATTTCCAAGCAGAACTCGGCGGCCATCTTATTGGAGGAAGCACCAATGAGTTGCCAAATCTCATCGATCATGATAGCCTTCTTCTTGGTGCGGTCGGCCTTGATGTTGTCCCAGACGTAATCCAGAGCAATCATCATGCCAACAGGAAGCAGCTTGCCCTTCAGCTCGGAAAGATCCAGAACAATGTACTTGTTGGTCAGATCCACATTGGTCTGGCGGTTGAAGCTCTGGGCAGAACCGGTGACAAAGCGGCTGACAATGGCAGCTACACGGGCGGTCATGGGATTCTCCAGCAGGTGATTATGCAGGTCACCTAAGATGGGCATTTTCTTCAGCTTTGGCGGGAATACGCTGGAATCGGCATAGAGCGAACTATTATCGTGGGTGATGCCAAACTCGTTGTAGGTCTTGATGAGCGCCTCATCCAGCATCTGTTCTTCCTCATTGGTCATGTCGGGAATCAGCAGACTAAAGAAGATCATTAGCTGCTGGATCTTTCTGGCCAACATGGAATCCATGTCATTGTAGTCCACCTCGTCGATCAGTTCCATCTCCGGGGAGATGGTGTGCCGGATTTCCATGACGTTGATACAATGAGGAGAACCGGGGGCAATCTTGATGAACTCACCGCCGATCTTGCTACAGGCACGCTTGAACTCATGCCCCTTGATGGGAGCGATGATATAGCACTGGATGCCACGCATCCGCATACGCAAGGCCAGAAGCTGTAATGTGAATGTCTTGCCAGCACCGGATGTTCCACACATGGTCAGGTTTGCATTCTTATTGAGTTTCGTATTGAAAAGGTCAACGATGCAGAGCGAATTGTTATGCCGATTGACACCAAGAAGCACGCCGGAATCGTCAGACATTTCAAAGCTGGTGAACATATAGGTGGAAGCCGCACCGCTGGTCAGGACATTCCGCTGGGTTTTCTTTTGCAGTGCAGGGCTGATCTGAAGAAACGGCATGACACTGCGCAGTGCCGCCTCCTGCTGGAAACGGCACTCACTCAGGTACATATCCATAGATTTCAGCATATCCACCATCTGCTGCTTTCGCCAGAGCAGTTCCTCATAGGTTTTGGCAGAGACAGTTACAAAGACGGACATATAGAACAGGTCTTCATTATGGTTTGCAATTCCGTTTTTGATGTAGTAGCCGGCCTGAATGGAATTTGCCAATTCTTCATAATCGGTGCTGGTATCCTGCATGCCTTTCAGTTTGGTGCGGTTCAGACGGATTCGCTGGGCGACCTTATCAATAGTTTTACTGCGATTCTCCCGGGACAGATGGACATCCACGTCAATACCTTCACCGGCGTTAATAAGGCTGGACATCCAACCACCCCGGACACTGCCGGGATAGCCGTTGCCCTTGATATACAGAAAGCAGTAATACCTGCCGTCCATGATGATGTAGTTGAAGTGGGTCAGATCCAGACCTCTGGGAGCAATAAAGTGACGGATAGGGATCTGCGGGATGGGATCAACGCCGATGACTTTTCCCTTGGTCGCCATGGTGTCGATGATAACTCGGTTGACACGGTCGGTAAAAGGCTCGTCCACACAGGAACGGCGGTTGAAGAACATATACAAGATCTCAGCCACTGCCTGATCGGGATTCTTGGGTTGAATGATATTATTGCCGCACTGCATGAAATAGGCACGGGCATTCTGCTCTGCACTGACAAGCATGCTATAAATTTTGGCATAATCATCCGATTCACTTCGCCCAATCGCCTCATACTGATAAATCAAAAAGAAGCGCCGGGTCAGTGCTTCTCTGGAACCAACATCCTTTATCAGCCGGATGTAGTCTTCACCCATGGCCCTGCACTGTTCATTCTCCTCCTCTGCAAGTTCCTTCCGAATCAAAGCAACATGCTTGTCGGAGTCCGCTTTCCGGGTGATGGATTTGAACTGCAATTTCATGGGGGAT
>CAYLUV010000218.1:0-2177 GCA_964386955.1 uncultured Lachnospiraceae bacterium | reverse complement strand
TCGCGACAACTTCTATATCTTATCAGATTCTTTCGAATCTGTCAAGAACTTTTTTCATTTTTTTGTTACCTCTCTGTCGACATCTCCTGTCCGCCACAGCAACATTTGATATGTTACCATATCTTTTTTTGTTTGTCAATAACTTTTTTATCTTTTTTTGATTTATTTTATCACCGTGACAATCTTCCCGATTTCATGACAATAAAAAACGGAGAAGGAGGGATTTGAACCCTCGCACCGCGTGAACGGTCTACACCCTTAGCAGGGGCGCCTCTTCAGCCACTTGAGTACTTCTCCATATGCCTAAATCATATTAGATATGAAATTATTGTCGCGTTTTCACAACGCTTGATTATCTTACCAAATGATTCGGCATTTGTCAACACTATTTTTTAAAAACTTTTTATTTCCTATTTTCTTAAGATTCTTTCTTATATTAATTTAAGAAAGCTCTCTACATTTTCTTTTGTATCTCCATTAAATACTGCAGAACCTGCAACAAAGACATTGGCACCAGCTGCCTTAATCTCCTGGACATTATTTAAAGTAACTCCACCGTCTACTTCGATGTCTATATGCTCCAAACCTCTCTCCTTTAAGGTAGATCTGAGTTCTTTTATTTTACGAAGAGAAGATGGAATAAATTTCTGACCACCGAATCCTGGATTGACACTCATTACCAATACCATATCCAAATCTTCCAATACATAATCAATGGCAGAAAGTGGTGTTCCCGGATTTAATGCCACCGCTGCTTTTATTCCCAACTGTTTGATATGCTGAATGGTTCTGTGGAGATGGGTACATGCCTCTGCATGAACACAGATAATATCTGCCCCAGCTTGATAAAATTCTTCAATATAGCGGTCTGGATCTGCAATCATCAAATGTACATCCAGTACTTTATCTGTCACCGCTCTTACTGCCTTTAAAACAGGAAATCCAAAAGATATATTGGGAACAAACATGCCATCCATTACATCCACATGAATATACTGTGTACCCGCCTCATCGATGGCTTTGATATCTGCTGCCAGATTTCCCATATCTGCTGATAAAATAGAAGGTGCTAATTTATACATATCTTTCTCCTCTTTCTCTGATAAATATACGAAATAATTTTCTTTTTCCTTCATATTAAAGGATTTTTTCTCTTTGTGCAATAGAACAAATAATATTGCATATTTTTTCTCTGCATATTATAGTAAAAAGCAGTAAATTTTTAAGGAGGATTTTATTACTTATGATAAAACAATCGAATTATTTAACCAACGGCCTTGTCGTCTGCGTTCTAGCTTCCTTTTGTTGTATGCTGTGGGGCAGTGCCTTTCCAGGCATCAAATTAGGTTATTCTTTCTTTGCCATTCCTTCTGATGCAGTGGGTAGTCAGCTTTTATTTGCTGGTATGCGCTTTACTCTGGCCGGCATTTTAACCATTCTTTTTGGCAGTATTTTTTCAAAAAAATGTCTTCGTCCCAAAAAAGAAAACTGGAAAAATATTTTTCGCCTCTGTCTTGTCCAGACAGTAGCCCAATATGTATTTTTCTATATTGGTATGTCCCACACAACAGGGGTAAAAGGTTCCATCATTACTGCATCCAATGTATTCCTGGCTCTTTTGATTCCGGCTCTTTTGTTTAAACAGGAACATTTGTCCTTTTGGAAGATTTTAGGATGTATCATTGGATTTTCTGGAGTTGTTCTAATCAACCTTGGTGGTTCCTCCATTGATTTTTCAATGACTTGGAATGGAGAAGGATTTATTTTCCTGTCTGCTCTTTCCTATGCCTTTTCTTCCGTCTTAATTAAAGGCTACTCAAAAAAAGAAAGTCCTGTGGTATTGAGCGGCTACCAATTTTTCCTTGGCGGTATCATTTTGATGGCAATCGGTCTTCTTTTTGGTGGACGAATCACTACAGTGAACACCAATGCCATTTTGAGCCTCCTTCACTTATCTCTCGTTTCTTCCGTAGCCTACACCATCTGGGCTATCCTTTTAAAACATAATCCGGTTGGAAAAGTAGCGGTATACGGATTCATGAATCCCATTTGTGGCGTAATCTTGTCCACTCTTTTGCTTCATGAAAGCAATCAGGCATTTGGCATAACGGGACTCCTTTCCCTCTTCCTCGTTTGCATCGGAATTTTTATCGTAAACCGCTCGAACTAATCATGTT
>CAYLUV010000217.1:0-2180 GCA_964386955.1 uncultured Lachnospiraceae bacterium | reverse complement strand
TGTTTGGCAAATTTAATTCTGATTTTCAAAACAGACACCTCCTTTATAACATGCTGCACCACAGCCGCTGCATTTCTGGCGACAGTTTGGTGTGACAGATTCTGCCATTGCATTCTGCCATTCTTTCTTTAAGAAATTCTTTGTTACACCTACATCGATGAAATCCCATGGGAATACTTCATCCAGGGAACGTTCTCTTGTGGTGTAGAAATCAATATCAATATTGTTTTTCGCAAAGGCATCGAGCCATTTGTCATAATCAAAAAATTCAGTCCATGCATCAAAGAGACAACCATCCATGTAGGCATCATAGATTGCAGCCGCCACTTTACGGTCACCACGAGCCAAAATACCTTCTAAAATCGTAGTTTTTGCATCATGCCATTTGAGACTCAGGCTCTTTCTGTTGTGCATAGAGCGCATGGTATCATTAACACGGTGAGCACGCTTATCATATTCCTCGATAGAACACATGGTAGCCCACTGGAATGGAGTAAATGGCTTTGGCACAAAGAAGGACGCACTTGCGCCAATCTGAATTCTTCCATGGCGATATTCTTTATCCAACTGATAGTAAGTCATGGCAACCTTTTCGCAAAGATAAGCAATTCCTTTTTGATCTTCCTCTGTCTCTGTTGGAAGTCCCAGCATAAAATAGAACTTTAATTTGCTCCATCCGCTGATAAATGCCTTCATAGCACCGTCCATAATGTCTTCTTCTGTAAGCCCTTTGTTGATGACATTTCGCAGTCTCTGTGTGCCGGCTTCCGGTGCAAAAGTAATACTGCTTTTCTTAATATCCTGTACTTTCTTCATTACATCCAATGCAAAGGCATCAATACGAAGGGAAGGAAGAGAAATATTGATTCCCTGCTTGTCCTTGTACTCATCAATCAGGAAATATACCAAATCCTGAATATCGGAGTAATCGCTGGAACTTAATGAACTAAGAGAAATCTCCTCGTGGCCGGTACTTTCCAGCATAGCAGTAGCTTTCTTTTTTAACATCTCTAAGTCACGTTCTCTATTTGGACGATAAATCATACCCGCCTGACAGAAACGGCAGCCACGAATACATCCCCTCTGAATCTCCAGAACGGCTCTATCCTGTGTCACCTTAATAAATGGTACAACCGGCTTATCTGGATAGTAGGTGTTAGATAAATCCTCCACCACCTGTTTTTTAATAGGAAGTGTTGCATTTTCATCGATGGAGTAGAACTGATCTACTGTTCCATCTTCCTTATAAGTTACTTCATATAAAGAAGGTACATAGAGACCTTCAATCTTTGCCGCTTTGCGAAGGAAATCTTTACGACTTCCACCATTTTTCTTATGTTCCTTATAAAGATCAATCAACTCATAGTAAACGGTTTCTCCCTCGCCGATATAGATAATATCAAAAAAGTCCGCAATCGGCTCTGGATTGTAGGTACATGGACCACCGCCAATTACAATAGGAGCATCCTCCCGTCTATCCTTTGCGTAAATACCAATCTGCGCCAGATCTAAAATCTGTAAAATGTTGGTATAGCACATCTCGTACTGAATCGTAATACCTAAAAAGTCGAAGGCAAAGATAGGATCTTGACTTTCTAAAGCGAACAGAGGGATATTTTCCTCCTTCATAATCTTGTGAAGATCCATCCAAGGGGAGTAGACACGTTCGCAGTACACATCCTCTCTGCGGTTAAACATGTCATAGAGGATCTGAATTCCCAAGTGGGACATTCCAATTTCATAAACATCCGGAAAACACATAGCAAATCTCACTTTTCCTTCCGGATCCTTTTTTACTGCATTTACTTCACCACCTGTATAACGGGCTGGCTTCTCAATTTGCAGTAAAATTTCATCACTTAATGCTAAATTTCTCATATAAACCTCGTTTTTCTTCTGCAATATACACTGTATTTTTCTGTAAATTTTTGCTTGTTTAAATATTCTATATATTTTATTTGAGACACATATCATTCATCAAACGATAACCATTATACAAAAATCATGAGAATATATCCAGTAGAATTTTATATCAATTTTATTTTCTTTAAATAATCATTAAAGTTCTGTTGATATGCCCTCTTCATCCAAATTAGAACACCATCTGCACCAAAAACATATAACTAAGAGTGCCGCATAGAATGCTAAGCAACGTATTTCTTTTCCAGATATACGAAATG
>CAYLUV010000216.1:0-2182 GCA_964386955.1 uncultured Lachnospiraceae bacterium | reverse complement strand
GCGTTAAGGGTGAGGGTTACAAGGAAATCAATATTGCATCGGGAACACTTAACCGCCCTATTGAAAACACCATTTGTACCTTGCTCCATGAAATGTGCCACCAGTACAACAACGAGATCGAAAACATACAGGATTGCAGCAGGGGCGGCACATATAATAATAAGCACTTTAAGGCTTGCGCAGAAGCCCACGGCCTAATCGTTGACCGCTCCGAAAAATACGGATGGTGCATCACAAGCCCCTCCGATGATCTGCTTGACTGGATTTTGAATAATGATATTCAAGATATTTTGCTCAACCGCAATGAGTTTTTCGGTATTCGCATTACTGGAGGCAATGCTGCTGCCAATGGTGGGCTTACAACAGTAACCACCAAAACCGCCTGTAGTCACCGCTATGTATGCCCATGCTGTCATAATATTGCGCGTTCTGGTAAGCTTATCAAGCTTATCTGTGGGGATTGCTTGCAGCCGATGGTGGAGGGATAAAAAATGTCATTATTGATCTCACTTGCGCTTATCCTTTTTTTGCTGTGTAAAATGGGCGGTGAAACCGCCCAAGCAAAAAACCATGATAGAGATATAGCATCATGGAAAGCAGCTAAAGAAGTTTGGTCTGATGCTGTAACCGACAGAGCCGCAGAAGAACAGTATGAATACCGCCTAAAAACTACCACAGATAACGCGCAGATCGAAGCAGAGATAAACCGGATATATCCATACCTCCCCCAAAGCGAACAAAACTATCAAGGCTATATGCGGGTTTTAATGTCACAAATCGGGAAGGTGCAATGGCATGATAGCGTGGTGGGCATAACTGCTCCGGTATATTCTGCCAACACGCCAAGAATTGTATGCAGACAAAAGCGTATGGAGTTTAACAGCTATATTCGTTGGCTTGATGCGGAATTGAGAAAACACGGCATGAAGGAGCGCATGATCTTTGAACCTATAATGCCTGTAAACGGTAGATACTACTATGAACTGGACGAGGTTGACAGCCTTGAAACGGTTGCAGGGCGGTTTTCATGGGTGCCGCAATCCGTACTTTGTTACAGAGATACCCTTGCATGAACAGGCGGGGAGAAATCCCCGCCATTTTCAAAAAGTGCGTATAAGTCCACAAATACGAACAGCAAAACCCCGTGTTTTCAAGGCTTTTCGGGGCAAACGCTGTACCGTTCGTATTTCCACCCCTTAGAGTTCGTATTTTAGGAGGATATGATGAACAAGAAAACGCTTTCGCTCACTACTCACCAATACAAAGAAATCATACAAACCATGAAAAGTGGCTTTTGCGGTTGCCGCCCTAATGATCGGATTGCTACCGCACTTATGCTTGAAGCCAATTTAGGCTTGCGCATATCGGATATATTAAAGCTGCGGCTGTCGGATATTGTGAAGGACGGGGAAAGATACCGGCTTTCCATCACAGAGCAAAAAACAGGCAAAGCGCGGGTGTTTACCGTCCCGCTTGCCCTGTATCAGTTTATCCGGTGCTACTGCATGGATAACGATATTCCCGCCGATGCGGTTATTTTCCCTCTAACGGAAAGGGCAGTACAAAAGCAACTAAAAATCGTCTGTGATTATTTGGAGTATGGAGGGATAAGCACACACAGTTTCCGAAAATTCTATGCAACAGAGATCTATCAAAGCAGTGGCTATAATATCGCGCTTGTGCAGCAACTTCTACAACACAGCAGCGCGGCGGTAACACAAAAGTACATCGGTATACAGCAGAAAGAATTGGAACAGGCGATAGAAAACCATTTGTGTCTGGATATATAGGCAAAAGTTAAGGCGGGGCTTACGCTCCCGCCTTTTACTTATTCATCAGATATTACATTCTCAATCCAAAGATTCAATGCGTCAACATTCTCCATATCAGAAACCACCCATCTGAGGAAAAGACTTCTTTCTTCGCTGATAACCCATTCATAGGTGATTTTTTCTCGCATTGATTCACCTTCAACACCAACCATTTCACGCTTATTCTCTACATGATCGATGCCTAAAGCTTCATCGATTTTTGAAATTAGAATTTCAATATCACCACAAGTTGCCGTTTGGCCTACTCCTAATAGATTGAAAAGTGCTTTATTGGGGTCAATATACCCCTGTTCGGCTACCCTCCAAAAATCGGCGGTCTTTAATTTATCGTCAATAAAGGTGTATGTGAT
>CAYLUV010000215.1:0-2205 GCA_964386955.1 uncultured Lachnospiraceae bacterium | reverse complement strand
AAATGGCTCGTATTTCAGGAGTTGACTTACCAAGAGAAAAACGTGTTGAGATCGGTCTTACTTACATTTACGGTATTGGAAGAACTACATCCAACAAAATTCTCGTAGAAGCAGGAGTTAATCCAGATACACGCGTGCGTGATTTAACTGACGAAGAGGTTAAGAAAATCTCTGAGATCATTAATGAAAGCATTATGGTAGAAGGTGACTTACGTAGAGAAATCGCATTAAATATCAAACGTTTACAGGAAATTGGATGCTACAGAGGTATCCGTCATAGAAAAGGTCTTCCTGTTCGTGGACAGAAGACAAAAACCAATGCGAGAACACGTAAAGGTCCTAAGAGAACAGTTGCAAACAAGAAGAAATAATAGATTATAGAGTTTATAACCTTAGGAGGGTTTCGTAATGGCTAAGAAAGTTGCTAAGAAAGTAACAAAAAGAAGAGTAAAGAAAAATATAGAGCGTGGACAGGCTCACATTCAGTCTTCCTTCAACAATACAATCGTTACTATCACAGATAGTGAAGGAAACGCTCTTTCTTGGGCTAGTGCAGGTGGATTAGGATTCAGAGGATCCAGAAAATCTACACCATACGCAGCACAGATGGCTGCAGAGACAGCTACAAAAGCAGCATTAGTTCATGGTTTAAAAACAGTAGAAGTAATGGTAAAAGGACCAGGTTCAGGAAGAGAAGCGGCAATTCGTGCCCTGCAGGCTTGTGGTCTTGAAGTAACTAGCATCAGTGATGTAACACCAGTTCCTCACAATGGATGCCGTCCACCAAAGAGAAGAAGAGTCTGATTAATAGGGAGGTATAGAAGAATGGCAGTAGATAGAACTCCAGTCCTGAAAAGATGTAGATCTTTACAGCTTGATCCAATCTATTTAGGAATTGATAAAAAGTCTAATAGAACTTTAAATAGAGCAAACAGAAAAATGAGCGAGTACGGACTTCAGCTTCGTGAAAAACAGAAAGCTAAGTTCATTTACGGAGTATTAGAAAAACCTTTCCGTAACTACTACGCAAAAGCAGAAAGAATGCGCGGCCTTACTGGTTCTAACTTAATGATTATCTTAGAATCCAGATTAGATAACGTAGTATTCCGTATGGGTCTTGCAAGAACAAGAAAAGAAGCAAGACAGATCGTTGACCACAAACATGTATTAGTAAATGGCAAATGTGTAAACATCCCATCTTACCTTGTTAAAGCTGGCGACACAATCGAGATCAAAGAAAAAGCAAAAGGATCTCAGAGATATAAAGATATCTTAGATGTAACAGCAGGAAGATTAGTACCTGCATGGTTAGATATCGATCAGGAAACACTTGCTGGTAAAGTAAACGAACTTCCAACAAGAGATCAGATCGACGTACCAGTAAATGAAACTCTGATTGTCGAGTTATATTCTAAATAATAGATAGCCTGGCAACGTCAACCACCCAATTATAAGGAGGGTCCTAATTTGTTCGATTTTGAAAAACCAAGAATTGAGATTGCAGAACTTTCAGAAGATAATCGTTATGGACGTTTTGTCGTTGAACCGTTAGAAAGAGGATACGGCACAACTCTTGGTAATTCTTTAAGAAGAATTATGTTATCTTCTTTACCAGGGGCCGCAGTAAGCTCAGTAAAAATCAAAGGTGTTTTACATGAGTTCAGTTCCATTCCAGGGGTAAAAGAAGATGTTACAGAGATTATCATGAATATCAAGGAACTGGCTATCAAGAATAACAGTCTGACAAATGAGCCAAAACAGGCTTATATTGAATTCGCAGGAGAGGGTGTTGTAACAGCTGCTGACATTCAGGTTGACAGCGACATCGAAATCCTCAATCCTGATCTTGTAATCGCAACATTAAGCGGCGGTGCAGACAGCAAACTTGAGATGGAACTTACCATCACAAAGGGACGCGGCTATGATGGAGCAGACAAGAATAAATCTGATGAGCAGTCTATTGACGTAATCGCAGTAGACTCCATCTATACACCAGTAGAACGTGTAAACTTAAAAGTGCAGAATACACGTGTTGGTCAGATTACTGACTTTGACAAACTTACACTGGATGTATACACAAATGGAACTTTAGCTCCAGATGAAGCAGTTAGTTTAGCTGCTAAAGTGTTAAGTGAACATTTAAATCTTTTCGTTGACCTTTCCGAAAACGCTAAGACTGCAGAAGTAATGGTAGAAAAAGAAGAC
>CAYLUV010000214.1:0-2234 GCA_964386955.1 uncultured Lachnospiraceae bacterium | reverse complement strand
TCCAGACGACCTCATCGCCGATCTCGAACAGGCGCTGGCCAAAGTCAAGTAAGACGACGCCTCGGCCGCCGGCCGGTTGCCGTCCAATCGTTCATTCAGCTATTCAAACGGAAGGACGTACGACATGAAAAGACGAGAATTTATCAAGGCCGGCGGCGTTGCCGGCGCGGCGGCGGCTTTACCGTCAATCCTCGCGGCCGCGCCCGGTTCCCAGAAAATCCGAATGGGGTTCATTGGTGTAGGCAATCGCGGTACGCAGTTGTTGCACCTGTTCATGAACTTTCCCGACGTGGAGGTCACGGCGTTGTGCGACGTGTACGACGCCTACCTCCACCGCAGGGAGGCGGATTTCGATCCACAGTTCCTCGTCTGGGGGTTGAAGGGGCGTTTGCCCGTTTTCACGAACAAGGATGGTTCGCCCCACCGCCACGAACGGACGATCCAGGAGCGCGTCGCGAATGGTTCGTGCAAGCTCTACACGGACTACCGAAGGCTGTTGGATGACCGGAACGTCGATGCCGTTTGCATCGCCACGCCCGACCACTGGCACGCCCTCATCGCGATCGATGCGATCTGTGCGGGCAAGGACGTCTATTGCGAAAAGCCGCTCACGACGACGGTGCACGAGGGACGCCGCATGGTGGAGGTTGAAAAGGCGCACAAACAGGTCTGTTGCACGGGGCTCAACCGGCGCGGCTGCGTACCCTACCAGTTGTTGAAAAAGGAAATCGATTCGGGCAAGTACGGTACGTTCCGCATGGGACGCGCCGCCCGTTCGTCGAACATCTTCCCGAACGGCCTCGGCAAATGCCCGCCCTGCGCACCGCCCAAGGGGTTCGATTGGGACGCCTGGTTGGGGCCGCGCGCGCGGCGTCCGTACAAGTACACGACCGCGCCGTACTTCTTCCGTTGGCATCCCGATTTTTCGAGCCAGGTCGGCAATTGGGGCGTCCACTATCTGGATGCCATGCGCTGGATGATGGGCGAAACGGCGCCGTGCGCCGTCACGGCCGTCGGCGCGAAGTACTTTACGCCGGATTCCGACAGCGAGATTCCGGACACGATGATCTGCACGTATGAGTTCGCCTCTGGTAAGATTCTGGAGTTCGATGTGTTCGAGGGCGGACTGTCCCGTCCGATTTTTAAACGCGAACTCGAACTCTCCAGCGGTGACGCGGCGGTTTATGCAAGCCAGAGCGGTTGGGACATTCTGCCGGTGCGCTACCGCGAGTTCAATAACGACCGTACCCAGAAGTTCGAACCAAAGTCCTACGAACATAAAGAAGCGTTACTGGACGACGGATCTGCGGCGAGTTGTACGAACAACGTGATCCGAGACTTTCTTGATCGCGTGAAAGACCGTGGCGCCTGCCTCTGTTCCTTCGAAGAAGGGCATCGGTCGACGACGTTCGCGCATTTGGCGAACATCGCCTACCGGATGGGACAGCGCCTGGAATGGGATCCCGTCGCCGAACGCTTCACGAATTGCCCGAAAGCGAACGATTACCTGCACTACGCCTACCGTACGGGCTACACGCTCGGCTGACCGAGGAGGTCAATCCCTCCGCTCCTCTTTTCGCTTGTGACCGAATACAGCGTGGAGACGGGGAAGGACGCATTCGTTGACGGGACGCGGCGCGGCAATTTCTCGTCCGTGCTCCAGACGGGGCTTGGGACGACGGTCGACGCGCTGCTCGCCGTCGAGGAACTCGTCTATGTGCGGCGGGAGATGTTGCTTGCCGAACTGGGCGCGTTGATGGCAGCGAACTGGACGGGGTACGAGGAGTTGCGTCTGCGGATGCTGCGCGGGACACGCAAGTGGGGGGACAACGACGCGGCGGCGAACCGATTGGCGGAGGAAATCGTCAAGGCCTATGCGGCGTGCCTGAACGGCGTACCCAATTCGCGCGGCGGCGCGTTTGAGGCGAGCGGACACTGCGCGAAGCAGTTCATCGACCTCGGCTACGCCACGGGCTCGACGCCGGACGGCCGCCGCGCGGGCGAGGAGATGAGCAAGAACGTCTCGCCGACGATGGGCGTGGATCGGGAAGGGGTGACGGCGCTGCTGCTGTCCGTCGCGCACCTTGATGCGCGTGACCTGCCGGGGCGGGCTTTGTGGAATCTTATCTTCACACTTGATTCCGTATCCGTTTTTTGATTAAATGTCACCTTCAATGACACCTCTCCTGCAACCTGGAACATTTGAAGTCCGCACGAAGGACGCGCGTTCGCTC
>CAYLUV010000213.1:0-2247 GCA_964386955.1 uncultured Lachnospiraceae bacterium | reverse complement strand
GTGATTATTGGAACTCCTTTCATCAGACCCAGGCGATTACCAATTATGCAGAGAAGGTAGTGGCTATGGATCCGGAGGAACGGGAGCGTATCTGGAATGCGGCGGTGGCGTACAATGAAAAACTGGCGGCATCGGATACGGGATTTTATCGGACGGAAGAGCAGTTAGAAGAATATGAAAAACAACTGGATGTATCCGGCTTGGGTATTATGGGATATATAGAGATTCCAGAGATTGATTGTTCTCTGCCCATTTATCATGGGATTGAGGAATCGGTGCTTCAGATTGCTGTGGGGCATTTGGAGTGGTCTAGTCTTCCCGTGGGCGGCAAAAGCAGTCATTGTGTGTTGTCCGGGCATCGAGGGCTTCCCAGTGCCAAATTATTTACCAATTTGGATCAGTTGATCGAGGGCGATACCTTTATGTTGCGGGTTTTGGAGGAAACTTTGACCTACGAGGTGGATCAGATTCGCATCGTGGAACCCCAAGAAGTGGATGATTTAAAGATAGAAGAGGGAGAAGATTACTGTACTCTGGTAACCTGTACCCCTTACGGAATCAACACCCATCGTCTGCTGGTGCGTGGACATCGAGTTGAAAATACGGAAAAATCCAATCTGCGTGTTACCGCGGATGCTGTGCAGATTGAGCCGCTTTTTGTGGCGCCGATTGTGGCAATTCCGCTTTTAGTCATTTGTTTGATTGGTGTTATGATACCAAAACAGCCGAAAAAGAAGTCTGGAGGTGCAGACATTGAAAAGAAAAAAACGAAAAAATAAGATAAATTTGTTATGTGGACTGCTGTTTTTGGCATTTCTTTTGCCTCTTACCGTGTCAGCCGCAGGTGCCATTGATACAAACAAAGAGGTGACCTGTCATTTGTCCTATCTATCGGGGGATACCCCTTTGGCTGGGGCGAAATTTCACCTGTATTTGGTGGCGAAGGTGGATGAAAATGGAGAATTGACCAAGACAGAACCTTTTAACGCCTACAACGTGGATATTCGGGGAAAAAATGACGAGGCATGGAAGGCTTTGGCCTCCACCCTGGAAGGCTATGTTGTGCGAGATCAGGTTGCGGAAGCCGATAGCGGCACAACCGATGGGGCGGGAAAGATTGCATTTCCAACGGCAGGAAAAAAACTGACACAGGGTTTATATCTGGTGATTGGTGAACGTCATGAACAGGATGGCTATTATTACGATGCCTCTCCTTCCATGGTGATGCTTCCAGCGATGGATATGGAGAAAAATGAGTGGAAGTATCAGGTGGACATCAATGGCAAATTTTTGTCCGAGAAGGTGCCGGAAAAGGGTGCTACCACCAGCCGCAAGGTAATGAAGATTTGGCAAGATACTGGTTATGAGGATAAACGTCCTACAGAGGTGGAAGTACAGCTTTTGAAGGATGGCGTAGTCTATGATACGGTGACATTAAATGAAGCCAATCAGTGGCGCCACACCTGGAAAGAGTTGGATGCCGCTGGAAAATGGACACTGACAGAGAAGGCGGTTCGCCGTTATCATGTGCAGATAGAGCAGCAGGGAAAGACCTTTGTGGTAAAAAATACCTATTATGTGCTGTGGGATGAAGAAATGAGGGAAACAGATACGGATAAGCCGGATGATTCTGACAACCCGAATTCCTCTGGAAATAGACTTCCTCAGACAGGACAGCTTTGGTGGCCGGTACCTATTTTGTTGATGGCAGGATTTTTCTGTCTGGTTGTGGGTGCAGCTCGAAAAAGGAGACACCATGAAGCAGAGTAAAAAGGGAAATGGCTGGATTATCTTCGGTCTGATATTGATCGGGGTGGCTCTTTTTCTTACAGGATACAACTATATGGAAGGCCGTCAGGCGGGCAAACAGTCCTTAGAACAGGCGGCGCAGTTGGCGCAGACGATAGAAGAGAATCGGCAAGAGAATTTATCCCAGCAAGATATTCCGGATTATCAGATCAATCCGGATATGGATATGCCTACAAAAGAGATAGATGGCATAGAATACATTGGAATTTTGGAGATTCCAACACTGGATTTGCATTTACCAGTAGCTGCAAAACTGACCTACCCTCATTTGCGAAAGGCACCTTGCCGATATGAGGGTACCATTTACCAGAATAATATGGTGGTGGCGGCGCACAATTATCCGTCCCATTTTGGCAATATAAAAAAGATGCAGGTGGGGGATGCAGTGCGATTCACGGATATGGATGGCAATACATTTTCCTATCAGATGGTGGGATT
>CAYLUV010000212.1:0-2259 GCA_964386955.1 uncultured Lachnospiraceae bacterium | reverse complement strand
GCTGATGATCTGGTCGGCGGTCTTGATGTGTTCCAGTGGAATATCCTCCAAAATATCCAGGAGTTTCTGATTCTCACTTTGGCTGTTTAAACGAAATATTTTTTCTACCTTATCCTCTGGTATTTCGCTGCCGGGTTTTTGTCCAAATCCAAGTCCCCGCCCCATAACGATAATCTCTACATCGTGTTCATCCCGGGACGTAACGATATTGTTATTTACAACTTTTGTAACTTTCATATATTCTCTCCGCAATCCCTTATTGTTCTGATAAAAAGCAGGGAACCTATGCTGACTCAAAAAAACGAACCCATGTTCTGAAAAATAAAAAAACCAACATAGAAAAAATAAGGGTATATCTTTTCGATGTTGGTTTTGCCTGCATAATCAGTAACAATCCATAATATATACTGTTTTTAACTGCTAAAAGATTAACAGAATCCCCTTGAAATGTCAAGGGGAATTGTGAATTTTTTGTGTATTATATAAAAATATTGAGAAAATGCTCTCTTAGTGATGGAAAAGGCGAATGCCAGTAAAGCTCATTACCATATTGTACTTGTTGCAGCATTCAATGACAAGATCATCACGAACAGATCCACCTGGCTGTGCCACGTAGGTTACACCAGATTTTCTAGCACGTTCAATGTTGTCGGAGAATGGGAAGAAGGCATCAGAACCACAGGTTACACCTGTCATCTGGTTCAGCCATGCACGTTTTTCTTCTGGGGTAAATACAGGAGGCTTCTCTGTAAATACTCGTTCCCAAGCACCATCTGCAAGAATATCCATGTATTCGTCTCCGATGTAGAGGTCAATGGCGTTGTCGCGATCAGCACGGCCGATCTTCTCTACAAATGGAAGGTTTAATACTTGTGGACTCTGGCGAAGGAACCAGTTGTCAGCCTTCTGTCCGGCAAGACGAGTACAGTGAATGCGGGATTGCTGCCCTGCACCGATACCGATAGCCTGTCCACCTTTTACATAGCATACGGAGTTGGACTGGGTGTATTTTAATGTAATAAGAGCAATCTTCATATCTCGTTTGGCGTCTTCATCTAACTCTTTGTTCTCTGTCACAATGTTGGAGAGAAGTTCATCGTTGATTGGAAGTTCCTGACGACCTTGTTCGAAGGTAATGCCGAAGACTTCTTTGTGCTCCATTGGAGCAGGAGCGTAGTTTTCATCAATCTGAATTACACAGTAGTTGCCTTTTTTCTTTGCCTGTAAAAGTGCTAAGGCTTCCTCAGTATATCCAGGAGCAATCACACCGTCAGATACTTCTGGCTTGATCAGTCTTGCAGTGGATTCGTCGCAAATATCAGATAAGGCGATGAAATCACCGAAGGAGGACATTCTGTCTGCGCCTCTTGCTCTGGCGTAAGCGCATGCCAAAGGAGAAAGTTCCGCATCTTCTGGAATCCAGTAAATTTTGCGAAGGGTGTCTGTCAGTGGAAGACCGATGGCAGCCCCGGCTGGGGAAACATGTTTAAAGGAAGTGGCAGCAGGATAACCGGTGGCTTTTTTTAATTCACGAACTAACTGCCAGCCATTGAAGGCATCTAAAAAGTTGATATAGCCAGGACGTCCGGAGAGAACCTGAATAGGAAGATCTTCTCCGTTTGCCACATAGATTCTGGAAGGTTTCTGATTTGGGTTACAGCCGTATTTTAATTCTAATTCTTTCATGAAAACACCTCTATTTGTTCTTATTTACAATTCTTGTCTCGTAGTTTCCGGTCTCAATATCAATGTAGCGCACAAAGAGGGAAACTTTGTTGTCTTCGTTTAAGCTGTTCCAGAGAAGGTCAGTAAAGCCGTCGATATCATCTGGAATGGATACCAGCTTTGGTTCGCCTTCAAAACTTGGCAATGGATTGCCGTCATGCATATAAGTATGGATGAAACGTCCTTCCCCTGCCACACAGTTGTTGTAGGCGTAAGTGTAGCGGTTGCACTGAGAAGGATCCCCATTGTTGCTCTTTAAGATAGACATGGCAAAGCTGTAGTTGCCACCTTCCACATGCATAATACCGGAAATACGAGGAGTATAGTTTGGTGCATCTGGTTCAAATTCACGAGTTCTAAGGGACTGTTCGAAAGTAAGCTGACGATCCATGCCTTCGTAGATGGTGTCGGTCTGATCTCCGTTTGTTACGATGGTTTTGTTGCCAAGAACACGCACAGGGGCATAGATAATAAGGCTTGGGTCTTCTAATTTGGAAGGATCAAAGGCCTGGGTGCGGATGCCCTCTCCTTCTT
>CAYLUV010000211.1:0-2259 GCA_964386955.1 uncultured Lachnospiraceae bacterium | reverse complement strand
ACCAAATCGACAATTAGTCATTATGACCATAAAATTATTGTAAAGAGACAGACAGGAGGTGATCGGAGCGATGGACGTAAATGAGCTTGATTACAAAATGATTGGTCAGCGTATTCGTGCTGAACGTAAAAAGAAAAATTGGCAACAGGCGGAACTTGCTTATCGTGCAGGAACGACCGCTGCTCATCTGAGCCATATTGAAACAGGACAGACAAAACTGGCTCTGCCGACTATCGTTAAGATTGCAAACGCATTGTCTGTTTCAGTTGATGCACTGTTGTGTGACAGCTTAGAACAAGTCAAAGTCGTATATGACAAAAAGATTGCGGAGGAACTTGAAGATTGTGATGCTGCTGAGTTGCAGGCATTTCTGGAAATTATCCAGACAACAAAGAAGGTTCTCCGAACCAATCGAAAAGTAACAACTGTATATTAACAAGAGTACGAGCAACACTGGTGAATAAACGCAATGGCGTAAGTCTTGTGATGTTGTAACCAGAGTGAGTACGTTTAGGAACATCCAAGCTGTCAGGCAAAATTCATATGTCTGGCAGCTTTTTGACTTTATATAGAAGGGAGCGAAATATATGTTTGATGAAATGGAGACAACAATATCTGAAGAAAAGGATTATGTTCAGTATTCGATTGATTTCACTCGAACTATGACAGCATTGGAAAAACAGCTGCATAGCTGTGAAGACCCGGCAGTAATTGCTATGGATGCTTTGAAGGTTGCAGCAGATTTCTATGATGCTGACTGGTGTGGTGTTATTGAAGGTGATCTTGAGATGGACGCTTGGTCACTGACTCTTTGGTACAATGTAAAAGAAGGTGGTATGTCGGAAACATCAATAAAAGATTTTTTGGAATCTAAGGATATGGAAAGATGGATAAAGGCTCTTTACGCTTGCGAACCGGTTATACTTCCAGATATAGATTTGCTAAGAGAAAAAAATCCAGCTGAATATGATTTTTATAAAAGGTGTGGTGTGGACTCTATTTTAGCTGTGCCTTTTTGGAAAACTCCGACTGGTTTTATGATTGTTCGAAATCCGAAACGATACAACATAGACCCATATGAAAGTGGATTTCTTCAGGCACTGGCTTTCGTTACATTTAATGCAACAACGGAACAAAAATTGATAACTCGTTCTCAAAAGGCTTTCTCCCCTGAATCCATTAAGGACGACAAGGACATAATGATCAATCTGTTTGGAAAGTTGGAGATTTACACATCAAAGGGTGTGCTAACAGAAGCAGAAATCAGTTCTCCAAGAATTTGCCGTTTCCTTGTCTATATGCTTATGCATGGAAAGAATCCTGTTCCACCTCGAACGATTTTGGAGCAGATCTGGTCCGATGAAGATACAGAAAATGCTGGAACAAAGATTAAGTCGTTGGCATATAGATTACAGACAGTGTTTGGAGTGATTTCAGATTTCAGACTGATTGTGTCTACACCGACTGGTTATCAATTAAATCCAGAGCTGAATATTATGACCGACACAGAGCATTTTGAGGAATACTGGTTGCAGGCTCAAAGCTCAATCACGACACAAACAAAGCTGGAGCTACTGAAAAAAGCAGTGGAATTGTATCGTGGCAATTTATACGATTCAGCCAGTTCAGAACACTGGATCATGGCTCATGAACTATCATATAAGTATAAGTGCCTTGGGATTTACAATGAAATCATGCGTATTTTCTATGATATGCAGGATTACTCAAAGGTGCAATATTATGCGTCCCTGGCACTGAAAGTAGATAAAGCGAGTGTTGATGCTTACTACTGGATGGTTCGTGCTATGAAGCAGAGAGATTCCCTGGCATTAGCTAAAGGGGAACTGAAAATGGCAGAACATATACTTACGGAAGATGAGTATGCAGAATTGATTGAAAAACTGAATAAAACAAATGAATTGTCTATTTGACTTTGATTTGACCGGTATATGACCGTCATTTGACCCGATTTGCTCATTTGACTTTCATTTGACCGTCATTAAACTTTGATAAGACCATCGTTTGACCGGTGGTGATACCCTCGCCAGTTATGTTTTCTGGGCAAGAGCAAAATTGCCTTAGAAAATGTGACCGGCGGGGGTATTCCTTTTGTTAAATGAACATCGTACAAGCGTACCTGTTCTTGCAAGAAATTGTGAGAATGGGTGCGCTTTTTTTATTTCAGGGGATATTCCCCACAACCGATCTCCTCCCGGCTTCTTGGAATTTTCATTTTCAAAATTTCAAGAAATCGGAGGA
>CAYLUV010000210.1:0-2328 GCA_964386955.1 uncultured Lachnospiraceae bacterium | reverse complement strand
GAAAACTGTGCTCTTGACAACGGACAAGAGGGATGGGTTTCCCTCACGGAATATGGGAGAAGGTACTGTGTGATTGACAACGGGCCGTGGGAAAATGCGTTTGAGACTGCGCGAAAAAGACTTTGGGAAATTGTTTCCAAATGACATGAAACTGGAGGATGTGGTATGAAAAGAAAACCGAGCGTGAATGACGAAGTTTCGCGGAATACGGCATCTATGCCGACGGGCGGCGTGAGATGGTGGTTTTGGATTGCGGTGGGGTTGCTCGGATGCGTCATCGTCGCAAGCCTTGTGATGAAATCCGCAGATGGAACACGGCAAAGTGGGATGAAACTTGACGTTCGCCAGATTTCGTACCGTGAATCGTCTGATAAGGAGATAGAACAGAGACGGCAGACGAGGGCTTTTGAACTTAAAGCACAAAAGGCGGTCGCCGATGTTGAATGCCGTGTAAGACAATTCAAGCGCAAGATTTCGGACATTGTCGAGCATTACTCCAATGCCCTTCCCCTTGCAGACGCAGAAGCATGTTTTCGTCGCAGTGAGAGCGGGGTTGACTTTTTGGCTAGTCGCGAGGGACTTTGCGGCTTTGAATGCAGTGCGATGTCTGTCGCGCATCCAAGAAAATGCCCGATCAAATGCGTTCGGAGATGAAGAACTCCATTGCAGCCATTCGCGCGGATCTTGAAAAGAACGTCCGAAAGCAGATTTGGCGCGACAGGATGGTATGCGAGAAGGCGGCAGACGAAAACCTTGAAGAGTTCAAAAGGATTGCGAAGGGGAGATAATATGAAGACGCGACTGTTCTTTCTGTTTTGTGTTGCGCTGTTGTTCCTGTCGGCGACGGCCGGAGTGGGGGCGGGCATCGTCAAGACCACGGTGAAAACATGGGACAAAATAGCCAAAGGCGTCTTGAAGGCGGGCGGAAGGCAAACAGCATCGACCGCTGGTAAGGCGGGGACGAAGGCGATAGGCAAAGCCGTCGGGACAAAAACGACATCAGCCACCATCAAGGTGGGGGCAAAGACTTTGTACAAAGAGGCCGGTGAGGAAGCGACAACGGCGGCGGTCAAGTCAATGTCAAAAGCCTTGGGTAAGTCAGCAAAGGAATACGGGGATGATGTCGTTCTGCGGCTGGCCACGAAAGCACCACAGCTGGCGGTTCAGACATTCGGTTTTACGAAACGAACAATCCTTCGAGAATGCGGAAAGGCGGGGATGCGCACAATTTCCAATCTTCCCGCCGAGGAGATTCCGCGGGTTGTGGGGGTGATGAAAAGAAATCCGTCTGTTGCGAAGGTGTTTCTCGAATATGTCGCGAAGGGCGGCAAATACTTTGTCGACAGGATTTTCGCATTGCAGGGGAAGCAAATCATGGCGGGAGGGCTTTCGACGGCGGCGATTGTAGGCGTCTATGGTTTGACTGCGCCAGATCGTGCCGAGGGGGAGGCGATAAATGGGCGAACTGTTCAAATCCAGAAGTTGCTGGAAGATCCGAACACGTCAGACGAACTTAAACAGCGATATATTGAAGATGCCGCAAAGATCGTCAACCATGGAACCACTGCGAGGGCGAACGGAGACTTCGTTGTCAAGTGCGGTGTGGTCATTGGCATTGTCGTGTTACCGATTGGCCTGGTGATTGGCTGGATTATGTGGGTGGTCAGAAAATCGCGAATGAATGTACGGCAATTGGTGGAAAGCGTTGCGAATCGCGGGGAGGTGTCCTCTTCGCCAAGACAGGCGAACGTCGGTGCGAAGTCGGGGTTAGAGGACGACGCGCATCTGATCGGGCAGGAATGACGCAGAGAACCGACGATGCAACGAAAACTGAACTACGAGCGGATTCACTTCCATCTGCGCGAGGCGCTGGAGGAGGTCGAATCCCTTTACATATTGCCGCCCATCTGACGCTGGCAGCAACTTCACCGACCTGTGGCCGAAGTCCTGCCTGAAACGGAAGCGGTCGAAGGCGGGGCCGAAACGCCCCGCGAAGAAACCTGCGGAGGATCGTTCGCGCTGAGCATTTTGTTGGACGGTCTTGACTAAGACATGGGCAGATGGTAGCAGTCCCATGCGATGTATGAATGCAGTGAAGTGGCCGAGCACACTATTGAGATACGTCTCGCCATTGAGGGCTGCCGCTATCTGAACCTCGCGTGGAATCGGCGGCACATGGCAAGGGACAAGGGATCAGGCTGACGACAACGACGAACGCCACGAGGGATTTCGTGCCTTCCCTTTTTATCGCCCCACGAAGGTCGTGCGACTTCCGACGGGGTTTTGATTGTTCGCGTTGGAAATGGTATAATGACGCATCTGTTTTGA
>CAYLUV010000209.1:0-2348 GCA_964386955.1 uncultured Lachnospiraceae bacterium | reverse complement strand
GAACGACGTGCAGCGGGCGATCTGGAACCAAATCCACGCCATCCCCGACAAGCCCATCACCATCGAGTTCGACCCGAAGAAGGGCCGGTGAGCGGCGGCCGCCGTCCGCCGGATTCGGTCGGACGGCCTCGTCGCCGCCTATGCGTACGCCCGCAGCTGCTCGACCAGTTCGAACACCCGCGTGGCGGGGTTGCACGCGTGGGGCGGCTTCCCCGCGCACGACCGGAACGCCCGCGCCCCGCGCTGGACGGCCTCGGACATGCGCGGCTCCAGCCGTTCGAAGACGCGGGGGTCGTTCTTGCGGTACCCCTCCTCGACGCCCAGTTCGGACTTGAACCTGTCCGCCAGCGTCCTGCACAGGTCGTTCCGCCCGACGGGGCCGCCCAGCGCGTCCTGGAAGTGGAGCAGATACCACAGTTCGAAGGCCTCGTTGCTCCATGCGGCGTGCCAGTGGGGGCGGACGTTCGCCTTGAACCTGGCGTCCTCCCGCTCGATCTCCCGGACCGCGCAGTCGAAGCGGTCGTCCGGGAACTCGTCCTTGTCGAAGACGACCCAGACGTGGTAGAACGGCGGTTCGTCCCCGCGCTGCCGCTCCTCGACGATTTTCCTCGCCTGTTCGACCAGGCTCCGCGTGTTGTCGCCAAGGCCGACGACCACGACCCTGTCGCCCTCGCCCCCGAGCAGTCGTCTGCGGAAGGCCTCGAAGTAGTTGGG
The DNA here is from genome assembly GCA_964386955.1 of uncultured Lachnospiraceae bacterium. GTDB lineage: Bacteria > Bacillota > Clostridia > Lachnospirales > Lachnospiraceae > SIG292. The sequence goes on along the minus strand of CAYLUV010000209.1, from coordinate 1,634 downwards.
TTCCGTCTTCTCGCCCTCGCAGACGATCAGGATGTTGCGGCGTTTGGGGCGGTTGCCCCTGCGCCGCGACAGTTCGCGCTCGAAGCCCGGCGGGAGGTAGCCGGCGTTTTTCCTTTTCGCCATGGGAGGCCTCACAGTCTTCCGATGTAGGGGATCGCCCCGTAGAGCCCGGCCAGGTAGTCCTTCTCGTAGGAGGCGTCCTTCCGGACGGACAGCCCGTCCTTCTTGAAATCGACGAGCGAATAGATCTTCGAACACATTTCGCCGTTCTTCTCGACGAAGTAGATCTCGTCGCGGCGCAGCAGGTAGACGCGCCTGCCCGTCGCCGCGTCGTACACGCGCACGCCGAGCAGGTTCGTGTCGTGCGTGTTGAACACGAGCTGCGCGTTGTGCGGATTCGTCTCCGCGTTGTTGAACAGGCGGATGATCTCCTTCGTCAGAAGGGGGTGGAGGCGCGAATCGAGTTCGTCGAGCACGAGGGCCGCCCCCGTCGCCAGCGCGTCGAAGATGTGCGCCGACAGGCTGAAGGCCTTGGCCGTGCCGAGCGACGCGACCGCCATGAGAGGCAGCGGCTTCGGCGAGACGCGGCCGTCCTTGAGGACGGGGTTGACCTGTGGTTCGTAGTCCGTGACCACCTCCTTCGTCCCGTCCGGCAGAATCCGCCCGGTCTCTTTCTTGTACGGAAGGACGGAAACGTCTCCGATGCCGGGGTCCGTCATCTTCAGGAACCGGGCGATCTCGTCCCGGTAGAGCCCGTCCCCCAACGCCCTCGACGTGAAGTTCGCCGTCATGCGGTCCGCCGGGATGACCTTCAGCCTGCGCGCGAAGTAGTCGACGATCCTCTCCGCCTCGGGGACGGCCAGCATCGCGCACGTCGAAAGGAAGAGCGCGTTCGTGCGCGTCTTTGAAATGACCAGTTCGTCCGCGCCGAAAGACCGGTCGCAGCTGATCTTGTTCCGGCCGTCGGCCACGATCCGCGAGAAGACCTCCTTGTAGATCCGCCCCTTCGCCCCCTTGCGGACAAGGAACTCGCCGACGACGGCCTCCCCGGTGGCCGAATAGCCGTACTTGTACTGGTGGTCGCCGAGCACGAACTCAAGCGTGTAGGACGACGGCCGTGCCGCGCTCGCCTCGTTGAAAAGGAAGGGCGTGACGTTCAGCCGCTCGCCGCTCTGCGACTCGGCGGCGGAAGTCAGCACGGTGTAGCGCATGTCGGCGAGCGCGTAGAAGACGTTCGACTTGCCGCTTGCGTTGGCGCCGTAGATCGCCAGCGTCTTGACCAGGCGGTCGTCCCGCGAGTCGAACGGCCTGAACGTCGCCTCCTCCTGACGCTCCTTGCACGTCCTGACCGCGCGCGCGTTCAGCGTCTGCGCGTCGTAGAAGGAGAACGCATTCTGGACTGTAAAACTGACGAACATGGTTTCTGCCCTGTTTAGAGTTTTCAATGGCCACAAGTATACCACAGCCGAGATGCGGGATGTGCCGTTTTGTGAAATTTTCTCAAAACTTGACTTTGCTGTGGATTGTTGTTCAGAGGCGTTCCCACGGCGAAAATCCGTGACGTGGCAATGTGCGCCTCGACGATTCTTCTGCACTTTACTGCCTTTCCACTGCACGATCCTGGACGCGGGAGG
>CAYLUV010000208.1:0-2353 GCA_964386955.1 uncultured Lachnospiraceae bacterium | reverse complement strand
GAGTGCTGTTGCTGTCATAAGACCAAAGCCCGCTCGGAGGAAGAGCAGAAAGCCCTGATGAATCGATTGAACCGCATTGAGGGGCAGATTCGTGGGATTAAGGGTATGGTGGAGCGAGATGCCTACTGTACCGATATTATTACGCAGATTTCTGCGGTGACGGCAGCATTGAACAGTTTTAACCGTATTCTCTTATCAGATCACATTAAGACCTGTGTGATTCAGGATGTGAAAGAAGGAAAAGAGGATACTATAGATGATCTTTTGAAGACGTTACAGAAATTGATGAAATGATAGATGCAACGGTGCATGTGGAAGGCAGGGAAGAGATTGCCTTCTGGGTGAAATCCGATACAAATAAAGAAGGAGATAGATCGATGAAACAATATCAGGTTACGGGGATGAGCTGTGCCGCCTGCAGCGCCCGTGTGGAAAAGGCGGTGGGAGCATTGCCGGGAGTTACCGCTTGTTCCGTTAGTTTGTTGTCCAATTCCATGGGAGTGGAGGGGGATGTGACACCGGCAGAGGTGATTCGTGCGGTGACAGAGGCTGGATACGGAGCCAGTGAGAAGGGGGCAGAGCCAGGAAAACAAAGTACCGCCATGGACGAGGAGATGCTAAAGGACAAGGAGACACCGATTTTAAAGAAGCGATTATTAGCCTCCATTGGATTTTTGGCGGTGTTAATGTATTTTTCTATGGGACATATGATGTGGGGATGGCCGGTGCCGGAGTTTTTTGCACAGAATCATGTTGCCATGGGAATTTTGCAGATGATGTTGGCAGCTATTGTGATGGTGATCAACCAAAAGTTTTTTATCAATGGCTTTAAAAGTCTTTTCCATGGGGCACCGAATATGGACACCTTGGTGGCCATGGGATCTGCGGCAGCCTTTGTGTACAGTACCTATGCTCTATTTGCCATGACAGGGGCGCAGGTGCAGGGAAATATGGAGGGCGTTATGTCCTACATGCACGAGTTCTATTTTGAATCCGCGGCCATGATTTTAACCCTGATTACCGTAGGGAAAATGCTGGAAGCAAGATCCAAGGGAAAGACCACGGATGCCATTAAGAGTCTGATGCAGTTGGCGCCAAAGACAGCCATTATTTTGCGTGAGGGTGTGGAGACGGAGGTTTCCATCGAACAGGTGAAAAAGGGAGATATTTTCCTGGTTCGTCCGGGAGAAAATATACCGGTGGACGGTATTGTAGTGGAAGGTCACAGTGCCATCAATGAATCTGCCTTGACGGGGGAGAGTATTCCGGTGGACAAAGAGGTGGGGGACAGCGTATCTGCCGCTACATTGAATCAGTCCGGCTTTTTAAAATGTGAAGCCACCCGTGTGGGCGAGGATACCACACTGTCACAGATTATTCAGATGGTAAGCGATGCGGCTGCCACAAAAGCGCCGATTGCGAAGATTGCGGATAAGGTTTCTGGCATTTTCGTGCCAACAGTGATTACCATCGCGGTGATTACAATGGTAATCTGGCTTATGGCTGGACAGACCATGGGATTTGCCATTGCCAGAGGTATTTCTGTGCTTGTAATTAGCTGTCCATGTGCCTTGGGTCTTGCCACACCCGTTGCCATTATGGTGGGAAGCGGTATGGGAGCCAAGCATGGCATTATGTTTAAAACGGCGGAATCTTTGGAAGAAACCGGAAAGATTGAGATTGTAGCCTTAGATAAGACGGGTACCATTACCAAAGGAGAACCAAAAGTGACAGATCTTTTGCCTGCCTCTGGCGTAACGGAAGAAGAACTGTTATACTTTGCATATAATCTGGAACAAAAAAGTGAACATCCTTTGGCCCGAGCAATTTTGGAATATGGGTTAGAACGAGATGTGAAAAGTACCGAGGTGAAGGATTTCCATGCCTTACCGGGAAATGGACTGCAGGGACAGGTGGAAGGACAGGACATCTTAGGAGGAAGTTATCGCTTTATTAGCGAAAAAACCACTGTCACCACCGATATTCGTCTGCAAGCAGAAAAATTATCCAAAGAAGGAAAAACACCATTATTATTTGTAAAAGAGGGCAAACTTTTGGGCATGATCGCAGTGGCGGATGTGATGAAGGAAGACAGTCCGGAAGCCATTCGACAGCTGCAGAATATGGGAATCCATGTGGTAATGCTGACGGGAGACAACGAAAAGACAGCTAAGGCCATCGGTGCCCAGGCTGGAGTGGATGAAGTAATCGCCGGTGTTTTGCCGGATGGAAAAGAGAGCGTAATCCGCAGCCTGAAAAAAAAGGGAAAAACCGCCATGGTGGGAGATGGCATCAACGATGCGCCAGCCCTTACCAGAGCCGATATGGGCATTGCCATCGGAGCAGGAACGGA
>CAYLUV010000207.1:0-2361 GCA_964386955.1 uncultured Lachnospiraceae bacterium | reverse complement strand
CTTCCGGATCGGTCTGCACGTATTAAAGAAGGGAAGATTTATATTGACGGACAGGATATATTGAAAATCTCAGAGAAAGATATGCAGAACTTGCGGGGAAACAAGATTTCCATGATGTTTCAGGATCCGATGACAGCATTAAATCCGACAATGAGGATTGGCGAACAGATTGCTGAAGTTATCCGACTGCATAATAAAATTTCGGAATCAGAGGCAAAGATACAGGCAGAAGCAATGCTTGAAATGGTCGGAATTCCAAAGGAACGTTACCGGGAATATCCTCATCAGTTTTCAGGAGGCATGAAACAAAGAGTAGTAATTGCCATGGCATTGGCATGTGAACCGGATATTCTTCTAGCTGATGAGCCAACGACTGCTTTGGATGTTACAATCCAAGCGCAGGTATTGGAATTAATCAGGGAATTGAAAATGAAACGCAATACGGCGATGGTATTGATTACACATGATTTGAGCGTTGTAGCAGAAAATTGTGATGAAGTAGCTATTGTATATGCAGGGCAGATTATGGAATATGGAGATAAATTCCAAATTTTTGACCATCCTTCTCACCCATATACAATAGGATTGTTTGCGGCGGTTCCTGATTTAAATGAGGATGAAGAGTGGCTGCATCCAATAGACGGAATGCCACCTGATCCAACTGATTTGCCTACAGGATGTCCGTTTGCCCCAAGATGCCCTCGTGTAACTAAGCAATGTGAGAAACCGGTTGATTTTATGAAAACAGCAGATGGTCATATGTGCAGATGCTGTAACATGGAGGAATAGACTATGCCGTTAATAGAGACGAGAAATCTGAAAAAATATTTTCCAACGGCTCATGGAGTTCTTCAGGCTGTTGATAATGTGAACCTTACCATTGAAAAAGGACACACCCTAGGTGTAGTAGGTGAGAGCGGTTGCGGAAAGTCTACATTGGGAAGAACAATCATTCATTTATTGGAAGCAACAGAAGGACAAGTGTTTTTTGAGGGAAAAGATGTAACTCGAGTAAAAGGAAAAGAACTAAAAAAATTGCGTGAAAATATGCAGATTATTTTTCAGGATCCGTATTCTTCGCTCGATCCGCGAAAAACAGTTAAGGAGACAATTCAGGAACCCTTGCTTGTATCTGGACGTTATAGCAAAAAAGAACTTGAAGAGGAAGCTGAGCGTTTAATGGATATGGTTGGTCTTGATGCACGACTTAGAAATTCGTATCCGCATGAACTTGATGGAGGAAGAAGACAGCGTGTTGGAATCGGGCGTGCACTGGCTTTGAATCCTAAATTTGTTGTATGTGATGAGCCGGTATCCGCCTTAGATGTATCAATTCAAGCACAGGTATTAAATCTTCTAAAAAAATTACAGAAAGAAAAAGGCTTAACTTATATGTTTGTTACACATGACATGTCGGTTGTACGTCATATTTCGGATGAAATCTGTGTTATGTATCTTGGGCAGGTGGTAGAAAAAAGTTTAGCAAAAGAATTATTCAAAAAGCCGTATCATCCTTATACAAGGGCATTGTTAAATGCGATTCCATCTGTAGATGTACATAGCACAAAGAAAAGAGAAATTTTGCGAGGTGAATTAACGTCGCCGATTAATCCGAAGCCTGGTTGCCGTTTTTGTTCGAGATGTAAGTATGCAGATGATTCATGCAGACAGATGCAGGTTCTGGAGGAGATTGAACCAGGGCATTTTGTGGCATGTTCCAAAGTTAGGGAGATCAATAAACTGTGATGAAGAGAAAAAAGTATACCGTAAATACAATTCAATGTCTCACAGGTGCCGCCACTGCTATATTTTTTATAGCAGCGGCAGCATATAATACTGTTTTAAGTCGTTATCTTGTGAGCAGCATTTTTTTGCTTTTTGGTATTATTTTCCTTATAGCTAGTGTAATGAATGGTATGAATCTTAGTATTACCGAGTGTGAAATACAGCAGTCTCTGCTAGGAAGAAAGATTCGAGTATATAAAAAATCAGAAATTAGAGAGATTGGTGTAGTTGGCTTAAAGTTATTCGGAAAATCAAGGAATTGTGGAGTGAAGTATATCTATATTTCAAAAGAAAAAATGACAGAAAATGAACGCTTTCAAATGTGCTTAAAATGGCCGCCGAGAGATAAGATGTATATGACTTGGGATGCAACGCGTTTAAGTGATATCCAGATGTTTTGGAATGGAAAGATTGAAACATATAATACAGGCGATTTGATGTTTTAACAGAGAAAAAGGAGAATGTATGGACGAACAAGCAGCAAAAACGCTTCAAAAAAAAATAGTAGAAGAATACGACCGAGTATGCTTGCCAGTGACAAATAAAATCAAACGAGAGGAAAAGATGATACTGGCT
>CAYLUV010000206.1:0-2368 GCA_964386955.1 uncultured Lachnospiraceae bacterium | reverse complement strand
AAATTTCCTTGGTAATGACAAGATCAAACCGATCCTCTGCCGCATCCTCAATCATTCGATTGAAATTCTCTCGCTTCTTGGTAGAAATACCAGACAAGCCTTCATCGATATAGCCTGGGACGAATGTCCAGTTGCAGTTACGTTTAATGAGATCTTCATAGTAGGTGATCTGATTGCCCAAAGAGTTCAACTGCTCATCACTTTCGGAAGAAACACGGGCATAGTAAGTCACCCGCAGGGGAATATCGTATATGGACTTGGTCTTGAGCAAAAGTCTGGCGGAGTGAATATCCATATTTCTGTGCTCCTTAATATTCGTTTTATCATTACTATTGCAATTATAAAATACAGCATCGAAAAATCAACTGCCAAATCGATAGAAATACTTGAAATTGACATTTGCAGAGAATATAATAGAAGAAACATACGAATTAGAGGTGCGAATATGGGAATCCCGACCAATATCAAGACGTTGCTTTCCGGTAGAGTGGTGGAATGGGCGAGAATTGAGTTCAAAGAAACTTGGGATGCTGAGGCATCCTTAAAGACCATCTGTGCCTTTGCCAATGATATTGACAACTGGGGCGGCGGTTATCTGGTGATCGGTGTGAAGGACAAGCAGGGAAAGCCTGACGGACTACCCGGTGTTCCTGTCGAGAAAATCGACGGGTATCTAAAGGATCTTTTGAACAAATGCAAGCGTATTCAACCGGATTATATGCCCATCACCGAAGTTGCGGAGTATCAGGGAAAGCACTTTATCATTGTTTGGGCACCGGGCGGCAATGTTCGTCCTTATTCCTCTCCCAAGAATATGGCGAAAGATTGTAAAGAACGGATATGCTGGATTCGCAAGATGGCCAGCACCATCCAACCCAGCGACGAAGAACTGCGGGATCTGTACAGCCTTGCCAACAACGTTCCGTTTGATGACCGGGTGAACCATTTTGCGGAGTTGAATGATCTGAATATCACGTTGATTCAGCAGTATCTCCGGGAAGTGGGCAGCAGCCTGTATGAAGAATCCGGGAATATGGACTTTACTGAACTGTGCCGGAGCATGAATTTAATCAGCTCACTACCGGAGTATACCAAGCCCAAGAATGTGGGATTGATGTTCTTTAGTCTGGAACCGGAAAAGATCTTCCCTTACGCCCAGATCGATGTGGTGCAGTTCCCAGATGACCTTGGTGGAGATCAAATCATTGAAAAGACCTTCAAGGGCCCACTACATCAGCAGCTCCGGGAAGCCTTGCAGTATATTCGCAACAGCATTCTGACCGAGCGAGTGCAAAAGTTGCCTGATGTGGCAGAAGCCAACCGATTCTTCAACTATCCCTATGTCGCCATTGAGGAAGCTCTGTCCAATGCGGTATATCACAAAGGTTACGATATTCGGGAGCCTATTGAGGTGCGTGTTTTGCCCGATAGGATTGAGATCCTCAGCCATCCTGGTGCTGACCGTTCTATCAGCATTGAGGGATTGAAAAACTATCGAGCAACCAGCCGCCGTTACCGCAATCGCCGAATCGGCGAATTTCTGAAGGAGCTGCACCTGACCGAAGGTCGCAATACCGGCTTCCAGAAAATCATTCGGGCTCTGAAAGCCAACGGCTCACCCATGCCGATTTTTGAAACGGATGAGGATCGGACATTCTTCTTGACCACATTCCCGATTCATCCCGACTTTACAGGTTCAAATGACCTTTCACATGACCCGGTAAATGACCTTGTAAATGACCCGGAAAATGTCATAAACCTGACACCAAGTGAACACAAGGTTCTGGTGGAAATTAAGAACAATGTTGGCGCAAGCTATTCCCAAATTGCGTCCTCGCTGAATATCTCGGAGAGCACAGTAAAACGTGCCATCCAAAGTTTGAAGAAGAAGGAAGTTATCTGTCGGGAAGGTTCTGATAAGACCGGCAAATGGATCATCCTGAAATAAAGACAAACCGGGGCTGCACCTATGTGGTGTAGCCCCGGTTTTCTCAGCGTTCCAAAGCAGACGGCTTGCGGCTGTTGATCGAAACTTTCATCTTCCGGTGCTGGGTTTCGGTAATCAACCCCTTTTCCAGAAGTGTGTTGTTGTAATAATTAAGCCACATTTTTTCAATCACATTCCGTTTCTCTGCTTCCTTCGCTTCCTCTATTTTGCCATGATTCTCAGCCACTGTGTCCACCTCCGGGTTTGTCTTTATTGTTGCCACATTCTGGTGTGCTCATGCGAGAGGGAGGATACCAGATGCGGCCACCGGCTCCCTGTGCTGTAATTGTAAGGGAAAACCCAGAAAAACACATTGAGCGCAGATTGAGCGAGAATTGAGAGAATAGCAATCATAAAATAGTGACGATTTGTGGCGCGCGG
>CAYLUV010000205.1:0-2378 GCA_964386955.1 uncultured Lachnospiraceae bacterium | reverse complement strand
TCTTTCCTCGATAAGTACATGCTACAAGAAACCCTATCTTACACCATCTAGACGTTTTCCGCAACACTTGGAGGTTCCCCAATTTTTCTTGGCGGACGAAACATTCCGGCGCGACGACCGTGAGCTGAAGATTCTCCGTCAAGGCCGGCCGCATCGTCGGCGAGTTCCCCGTCGCGCACGTCAACGGCGGGGTGGGACGCCCCGCCCTACCGAATGGCGAGACATCTGCACGCCCTACCGAATGGCGAAACATGTTCGGCTGCCGCATGGCGGGGTGTCTGCCCATCCGGTAGGGCGCGACGTCCCTGTCGCGTCGGGGTGTATCATACGGACGCGGAAGTTCGTTGCTTTCGCGGTGGGGAGTTCTGAAGTCCCGAAGTTCGGGGCGAATTGTGGAACGGCCTTGCGTCTCCAATCCTCCGAAACTCCCAGGGACGAAAGCGACAACACCCTACGGTATCTGTTTGTCGCGGGCGATCTTTTCGAGGGCGTGCAGTGGACGCGCGCCGCATTCCGCAGCCAGATTGTCACTTGGCGCAACGTGAAAACCGCGACGTCGCCTTTTGTTTACAGGGGTTCGGCGATTTTCGTGCCCGGAAAATTGGGGGATCTCGAACCTTTCTCTCGAAGATGTTGAAGAATCCAGCGCGTCTTTATTGGTGACGAGGGACGGATGAAGGTCGGCAACTGTGTTATAATTGCGGGCATTGAGACGATACCGTTCCGTCGGACGGAGGTTCGAGGAAAGAATCTGAGAACGCACAATACGAACACGGAAAACGCAGAATGAAAAAATCAGTTTCGACATTTCTTGCGATGGGCATGACATTTCTCGTCTGTGCCGTAGACACGGTGACCTGTTCGCCGGCGGATGACGGGCGGGCGCTTTCAAATCCGGGCATGGGGTGGCAGTGTTACTATTACGACAACGTGCCGGCGAACTATGGTCGCTATCTTGAACCGGGCGATTCGGCGGCATGGTTTCCCGGATGCAATCAGGTGTACCTCCGCTTTCCGTGGAGCATGATTGAGCCGGAGGAGGGCGTGTTCAACTGGGCGGCCGTGGATTCCGTGATGCAGCGGTTTACGGATCGCGGATGCCAGGTGTCGTTCCGCATTACGGCCTCGGAAGGTTGGTGCGAATACGCCACGCCCAAATGGGTCTTCGACGCCGGTGCGAAGGCCATTCGTTGCACGTGGCAGAGGGGACCGGATCCGAACGGAAAATTTGTGGATCCCGATTTCAACGACCCAGTGTTCCTTGCGAAACTCGATGCGCTTCTCAAGGTTTTCGCGGATCGGTACGACGGGGATGAACGTATCGCGTTCATCGACATCGGATCGTTCGGGATGTGGGGTGAAGGGCATACTGGATTTTCAGTGAAGTTCAACAAAGAGCAGACGGAAAAAGCCGTTCGTGCGCACATTGATCTGCATTGCAGGCATTTCAAAAAGACGTTGCTGGCTATTTCGGACGATGTTGACGGCCCCTGGAACGTAAGTGGCAACTGGCCGCTGACCGACTACGCAAGATCGAAAGGCGTCACGCTGCGCGACGATTCGATCCTTGTCAGCAAAAAGCCCAACCAGTGGAAACACGCCGAAATGGCGGATCGTTTTTGGCGGACGCTTCCGGTGATCGTGGAATCCGGGCACTTCAGAGAATGTGTCAGGGATGCTTCGTGGGATGGTGAGCTTCTCTATCAGTCAGTCGAAGCGTATCATGCCTCTTTTATGGCAATCCACGGCGATGCACGGGAAATCCTCGAAGATTCGCCGGCTGCCATCGCGCGGATCAACCGGCGTCTCGGTTACCGTTTCAATCTTCGGGAGGTTTCGTGGCCGAAGTCAGTCCGTGTTGGCAGATGCATTCCGAACGAGAAGTCGGACTGGTTTGGCAAAACAAACATCGGCTTGGACGCAGAGCCGTTTAGTATCCGTTGGGCGTGGGCCAACGTGGGCGTCGCCCCCTGCTATTGCGATGCGTATCCCGCCCTGACGGTCAAAAATGACAAAGGGAACGTATTGGCCGTTCTCGTGGACGACGCGTTCAACTTGAAGACGCTCGAAACGGCGGAACCAGGTAAGGCCGTGGCGAAGGAGTCGTCCAAGTCGTTTACGCTCGGGCGTTGGTTTATGCCGAATCTGCCAGCCGGGACGTTTGACGTCTACGTCTCCGTCGGAAAGGTGGACGGGACGCCGGTCTATGAGTTGCCGTATCCGTATAATGACGGACATCGCCGCTACAAACTTGGCAAAATGGAATTCATCGTGGGTAGACCGTGAGACCGACACATGGGTCTGATCGGTCTGTGAATCAGGAGGTCATTCGCCGTGGAACGTTCTCAACGCGCGTCCCTCGGCTTGCCAAAGCCTTG
>CAYLUV010000204.1:0-2428 GCA_964386955.1 uncultured Lachnospiraceae bacterium | reverse complement strand
GTATATAAAAGTAATATTCCATGTGGATTATGATAAAGAGAGGTAGTAACTAGATATCACTACCTCTCTTTATGCTATTTGCGCAATAACTTTTTTAATATTTCTTTTACTGGTCTAGGAATGATGGAACGAATAAACCTATTTATTTTTATTGGAATTAATCTTCTTTGATACCAATGTTCAAGCTGGGAATAATCATCCTGAGCTAATTTTAATACAGTGGAGCGTTCCTCCGTAAGACGAGAAGGGGCGGTTAATTGGCGGTTATACATAGAAGCATTTTCATAGGTTGAATTCCAACGTTTTATGCCAGAACCATAATTAGTTAATAGAAGTTTGCCTTTATTGTTATTGATAATCATGCAGGAAACACCTTTTTCCAGGTCAATTTCGCCACCATTTTCAATAAGCAATTCTGGGTGCATTATATCGATACACCAATAATCTCCAATGGTAATATCACCGGGACGACGGTCCGATGCATATGGGCAAGAGTAACAATTTTCTCGATAAGTATAAGAATTTAAAAACATCTGATAATAAGATGATTTTTCAGGTTCGAAATAGATTGTTTGCCCATTTTCAAAGGTCATCGCTCCGTGAAGCTGCCAACCTTGTTTTTTGTCGCGAAAACGAAAGCTGACGATTTTGGTGTGATATTCGTCTTCCTTATAAGCAATATATTGTTGAAATAGTTGCTCGCTTGGAACGCCATGACAGATAATATCGATGGTAAAAAGATTAGGATAGTCCTTTTGAAGATAGCTCTTTAGACCAGCAATCTGGCAAGGAGTTCCACTAAAAAGAACAATAGTTCCCTTTTTTAACTCTGATTTTACATCTGGATAAATATTATCCATATTACTATGTACATATTTACTACCTTTTAAGAGATATAAATTTGTTTCATTTGTGACCTTAATATGGCGAATATGGAGTTGATCATTGTAATATTGCATTGCACTGCCGTAGACAACACCACCTTCTACAAGGACAGATTTAGCAAAACTTGCAAAAAGCCCACCAGAGGCAGATTCTGAAATATCGGTATTATAAGAAACAGCAGCGTAAACTTTTCTTTCAGAGCAAATGGGTTCTTGTTTCTGGTAAGAACAAACAGTTTGACATAAGTTGCAATGAACGCATTTTTCTGAATTGATATGTGGATAAATAAATCCGTTTTCATCGGGCTGCATATCAATTGCTTGTTTAGGGCAAATAGAAGCACATGCTGTGCAGCCACAACAGGTCTTTTTTTCAAAATTTAAAATCATGTTATGCTCTTTCAAAATATTTTTAATAATATATTTTTTAGTGAATTTAGTCTGTAAAAATTAATCATCCAATGATATTTCTTTTTTAAGATGCAGAATTTTAAAACTTTTTCATAGCTATTTTTAGGATCTAGATTTGAAATCCAATGTAAAACAATAGGCGCTTTAAGTGTAGATACTATTAATTTTTTTGCATCTTTTTTACAATAGTTATAAGCAGAGAGAAACAAAGTGTTCATCGTAGTTATGTTGGATCGACAGTAGTGTTCAGAGTTGAAGTCGTAAAGATTTTCAAATTGCCTTTTAAATTTTGTTTCATCCTGAATATAAAGACTGAGTTGTGTAGGATAAAATTTACTGGACAAATGTTCTATAGCTATATCGGAGCATCCGATATGTAAAATTTGTGGAAGGAGTAACAGATTATTTGCCTTTGATAAACATTCAACTACAAAACAGCCATCTTCCCATGTACGTCGATTTTCATCAAAAAGAAGATGATTGTTTTGTAAGAAATTTGTATTATAACATTTGTTCCAAACGTAATTGAGTATAAAATTTTTGTCTTGTGAATAAATGTTAATATGTGTAGGTAAAATATTCTCACATATCTTTTGTTTGTTTAGCAACTTTCCAACGGTGTAAACTGTAGCTTTCCAAGAATTTGTAGCAGTTTTTGTACCAAATGCAATCAAATCAGGAGAAGCGCCCACGTTACAAATGCTATTCTTTAAAATTTCTAGGCAATTCGTTGTTAATGAATCATCTGAATCGAGAAATAGAATATAGTTACCGCTTGCGTGATGTAAACCATAATTTCTTGCAGTTGAAACACCGCCATTTTCTTTTTTATAATACTTTACACGGCTATCTTTAGCAGCATAATTTAGACAAATAGAACCTGTATTATCCGTAGAACCATCGTCAACTAATATTAATTCAAAAAGATGACAACTTTGTTTCAATACGCTCTCGATTGACAAATGGATGTACGACTCCCTGTTATATACAGGCATGATTATGGAAAATAAAATATCGTTCATTATAAATTATCCTTAATCTTGTTATAAGATCTTTTCATATAATGCAAAAATGAATATAGTTCTTGTAATGAATTTTCTTGACAGTTATACTTATTTATTAATTTTAAAGCA
>CAYLUV010000203.1:0-2435 GCA_964386955.1 uncultured Lachnospiraceae bacterium | reverse complement strand
TCTGCGCGACGAGGGGCGTCTCGTCCCACCCCTGCTGCCGTGATACCCTGAGTTGCCCAGTTTGTCAAATAGGAAGGACACTCCACAGATAGTCAGACGGTTTCTGGTTTGCCAAATACTGGACACTCAACGATCTTTCATTGACGTGGTTCTGTCTTGTTCCGCCACCTGGTGCAGGCCCGCCTTCGCCCATGCGTCTGGCCATGTTGTACCGTTCCTGCATGCGCCGTATCTTCCTCAGGCGCTTCAGGACACGCCTGTGGAGCTCCATTCCGCCGAGGTCTGCTCTGTACGCTTCGAGGCGCCTGCGCCGTTCGGGGGACAGGACGCCTTCGTCGAGCAGTCTCTGAAACGGGGTCTTCGGCCTGTCGTGGCGACATCTGAAGCCCTTGCCGCCGGGGCGCTTCTCCTGGGCGACGAGCATCTTGCACGGCAGAAGAAGTTCCGAAAGTCCGTCCAGTCGTCGCAGAACTTCACGAGTCCGTCCTGCGGCGAGGGGCGGTCGAGCCTGACCTCGCCGAAGAGCTGCCGCCCGGAGGGGCGGTTCTTCTCCTCGACGTGCGCGTTGTCGTTGCAGCGGCGGGACCTTGAGCACCACGGGAACGGGCTTTCCGGTCGGCTCCCCAGGCGTGCCGCGAGATGGTGGTTCAGGATCTCCCCCTCCGTTGTCGCAGTGTGGCGAGGCGATGCGGAAGGGAAACTTCGACTCGACATCGTCCGGTCGCTCATCCTCAGCAGCGGCATCCTGTCCTCGGGGCGGACGCCGGCGACTTCGGACGAGTACTCGTCCAGCCATCTTCCGATCTCCGCCTTGAAGTACGGCAGGCACGGGCATCCGGCTTCAAACCACACCTTTCTTGAGGAGGTCGGCGGCCTCCTGCGTGCAGGACCTGCCGCATCCCTTGTGTTCGCGGAATTTCCTGTTGCCCGTCAGGAGCCGGTTCGCGTACTTGCGCGAGTGGCCCGTCGTCTCGCACACCTCGTCGAGGATGCGTCTGCGCCTGTCTGGCTTCGCCTCGGCGAAGGCCCTGCGGTTTGCGCCAATGTACTCGTTCGTCGCCATTCGAGACATGTTCATGCCCTCCATGATACCAACGGTGTCCAGTATTTGATGAACGGGCGTCTCGAAATCCGGATACGGGTTTCAAAAGAGTGTCCACTATTATAACGAACCACGGGGATAAGGGTGATTGAACTTCTCTGTTGTAATCGGCGGCGGGGTTTGGTATACTTTTCCTCATCTTCGACTTCGGACTGTAGCTCAGTTGGTAGAGCACGACACTTTTAATGTTGGGGTCGCGGGTCCGATCCCCGCCAGTCCGACCACTAAACCGCAAACAAACCACGCAAGTCTGTCATAAATGTGAAGGTTTGGCGTTTCTTGGCGGCGTCCATCGGTTGGGACGCTGACAAAAGTGCTGACACTTTCGCGGGAAAGGACAGACAGTATGGCAAGGCAGAACGTTCCCGGAACCGTGTGGAAGTCGCATGGTTCATGGCACTGGCGCGTGAAATTCCCCGACGAGAAGTCGCGGCGCGACGTCGTTCTCACGTTCCCTTTTTCAGGGAAGAGGATTCCGGCGGAAGCCCCGCAGTCCGTCGCCGAGTCGGCGGCGTTCAGGCTCTGGGAGGCGCGGGTCGTACGGACGCGCCCGGACGGGACGCCCGTCTTCACCGTCAACGAGTTCTGCGACAGGTGGCTACTCCACGCGCAGACCTACTACCGCCACTCTGACGGCACGCCGACGGGACGCGCCGCCGTGAACACGATACACCTCCGCGCCCTGCGGACGCTGTACGGCAACCGCTCGGTTGAGGCCCTTGCGCACCCCGACATGCTGGCCCTCCGCGACCACCTCGTGGGGCGCGGACTCGCCCGCGTGACCGTCAACGGGCATCTGACCTCCGTCCGGCAGCTCTTCAAGTGGGCGCTCGACGAGGCCCTCATATCCGCCACGGCCAAGGCCGAGCTCACGCAGGTGACCAACCTCAGGCCGTTCCGCTCCGCGGCGCGGGAGACGAAGCCGATAAGGGCCGTGTCGGACGACGTCGTGGAGCGCACGTGCGCCGCCCTCCCCGGCGCGGACGCTCGCTGAGCGCGTCGCAGAACTGCGGGCGGCGCGGAAGACCCCGATGCGGTCGGACAAGGACGAACGCCGCAGGCTCGGACGCCTGGAGCGCGGGATCGCACCGCGCAAGGTGTCGGACAGATGGGACGTCAGTGCCTACGCGCGGGCGATCGCCCAGACGTGCGAGGAGGAGGGGATCGAACACTGGTCGCCGAACCAGCTGCGGCACACGTGCGCGACCGCCGTGCGCCGGAGGTTCGGCCGTGCGGCGGTGCGGGCCGTGCTGGGGTATTCGTGCGGGATGCGCGTGACGCTGAATTGCAACCCAAGTGGCGCAGGAAATCTCTAAAGCGTTTTGGCAAGACG
>CAYLUV010000202.1:0-2437 GCA_964386955.1 uncultured Lachnospiraceae bacterium | reverse complement strand
CAGTTCTTCCAGCGAATGTACCGGGGCTATCCGTATCTCCGCTATGAACTGGTCCGCCTTCTACCAGTTCAACACCCAGAAACGCATCAAAATTCTTACCATCTATAGTTGTAATGCCAAAGTTATCACAGGTCTTAAATCCATGTAACGGATAGTAATCCGGTTCTCCAAAAATAACTGCACCTTCAAACCCTTGTTTTTTTGCCAGTTCGAGAGTCTTTTCAAGCAGAATCCCACCAACGCCACAACCTTGCCACTCCGGTAGCACGCATAGTGGACCGAATGTCAATATATCCTTTACCTTATCCCCATTTTGCAACTGTGCCTTGGTATAAAATGACTCCTACAATTTCGCCATTTACCTCTGCTATTCTCGATATCTGTGGCACATATGCGTCACTTTTTCTTACTTTATGAACTAATAAATGTTCATTACAACCCAATTGATGCTTATTCCAAAATGCCCGTAAAGCGACTTCTTCTACTTTGTGATACTCATCCCTTGTCTCTTCCCTAATAATGATATCTTCCTTGTTTACCTGAGTTTTTCTGGGGAAATATCCCAAATCAAGACGTACTTCCTTTTTATCAATATCTCTATTGGAATAACAACAACTATCAAACCCGATTAACTCGAAACCTTCCTGCTGGTAAAAGCTAATCGCAGGAACATTGCATGACTGTGTTTCCAAAATAATCGCTCGTCTGTGTTCCAAATTCGCCTGCTGTTTTGCTATCTCCATTAATGCATGTCCAATACCTTTTCTTCTCAACTTTTCATGCACCCATAATTCTGTAATCATCAGTCTGTTAGACCACTCCTCCGGACAGGTTTCTATGCAGGCAACCAGTTCCTCTTTACCTTCATTTTCTTCTACAATCCCCCACGCAAAAGCCTTTTCCCAATGATCCTGATACAACTTATCCGGGAAATCATATTCCTCCGGATAATGCGAAATAGGGTCTTCCAATTTTGTTTTTACAAAATCAACACGGAAGCCATTATCAGCCTTTTCAATTTTTACATCAAAATATTCCTCTGTAGTATATCTCATTGGTATGCAAATATTTTTCCATTGTTCTTTTGGAAGATGAATTATTTTATATTGTTCTGTATTCACATCTATCTACCTCTTATTAAAAATTCTTAAATTCCACTTACAAACTCCACCTTATCCAGAATACCATAATACACATCTACTTTCAATAAACTCTCGCAACTTCTTGCGAATATTTCTCATTTCACATCGCTTGAATGATACTTCAATTACTCCAATTAAAATTAATTAGGTGCTACAACATCCGCCATAACACCTAATTCTTTCACCTTATCGGCTATTCCTACTATACTCCTGCTTCTTCTCTCGCATCCCCTCCTCATAAATCCTGTCAAACACTTCATACCTTTTCTGCTGTTCCATATCAACTCCCAGTCTGTCGATTACCTTATTGAACAACTTAATCCCGGCAAAATATTCCATATCTCCAAAGTCAAACACCTCAGATAACACATCCGGCGAGTATTCTGCAATCTTACCTGCATCAATACCCAATAGCCCGATTGTTTCTATTATCTGCTCCGTTCTCTCCCCTATGACTTCTTCTGCCTTCTGTTCCTCATAATAATCCGTCAGAAGTTTTGACTCCTCATAGACCGAGTGGAAACTTGTATCCAATCCTACATCTGCAAAATAAGCTTTCACCATATGAAACGCATCTTCTGTTCCCTTCATATCAAACGGATAACAACGGACTTTTTCTGCCACACTCATGTTCATATATTCAACCTTGTTGGATGGCAACTTTGCTGTTTCACACTCCCGAATATCATTCTGCACCAAATCAGGTTCTGCACTCATAACCGAAAGTTCCAGCTCATCTGCTTTAACGGCCATCGTCCCAGCACCCGAAATAACTGATTCAACTTCACCAAGTTTTTCCATGTTGGTATCGTAAATATCACTGAAATCCGTTACATCCTCTTCCACAATATTTACAGCCTTATTCTCTGCAATCACATCTATTTCCGCAACCGCTTCATTCTCTGCCATAAGCTCTGTTGCAATTTCTGCTGTTTCCACAACTTCATCAGCAGCCTCTTCCATAATTTGCTCCGCAACCACGACATCTTCCTGCACCCGATATGGATTTTCCGACACTTCGTCTTTCTCAATATCTGCCAAATCCACCATATCATCCACAGGTATCCGGTACTCCAGTTCTGCCTCCAACAGGCTTCCGTCTCTTCCAAGACACCGTTCCACTGCTTTCAACTTCTTAAGATTGTCCTTCTTTTGTAGCTTTATCTGCTCCAGCTGCTCCCGATAATCATCCTCTGACGCTTCAAACAAATCCATATCTGCTTTCGTCTTACATGACCGTTTCTGCAATGCCCTGTCCCGATACATTTCCTTCTGTACCTTACACAGTTCCTCAT
>CAYLUV010000201.1:0-2437 GCA_964386955.1 uncultured Lachnospiraceae bacterium | reverse complement strand
AGTATATCACCCGGCAATGCCCGACAATAAATCGGAAATACCCCCGTTCTCCCATCGTCCCTCCCTATACCCACTCAAAGACGCCGCCACCTTCGTCAGCCCCACTTCGTGTCCGCCGAAACCTTTTCGCATTCCCGTACGTCCAACTCATCCGCACCACAATCCGAAAATTTGATAGAATACGTCCCTCTCGGCAATCCGTAATCAGATGAAGTTTATCTACTCGTACAATACGAAACAGAATGAACGGCGCGAAGGTTTGACAATCTCCGCGCCGAATCGTGATGCGGCGTTTTCCGAATTGAACAGACAGGGGATTCGTCCCTACAAGCTCTATCCCGCCCCTGGCCTGTGGAACAAAGCGCAATCCCTGGGAGGCAGGGGGTTGACGATCATCGTTCTCGCCGTTTTCCTGCTGCTTTTGCTGGTCGTCGCCTTGACGCAACACAAGGACATCGTAAAATTGGAGAAGGACGACGATGTCCGTGAAATGGTCAATGGCGCGATTACGTCAAAGGTCAGGCGCCAACTGATTGGAGACCAGGGCGTGATCGACAGGGGCATTCGTACGGGATGGGCTGACGTGTTCGAGCATGAGGGCGAACGTTTCCTTGCGTCGTTTGCGATTCCAGGCATCCCGGCAACCATCCGTGCGACGAACGTGGCCGCCCTTGAGGAGTCTCTTGGGCGCAAAATCGACGCCGTGGAAACGGATGGCATGGAGGCCCGGCAGATCAAGGCCATGGTCGAGGGGATGAAAGACGAGCTTCGCCGTTTTGTCACGGCCGGCGGAACGATTGAACAGTATGGCCGCCGTCTCGTCGCCCGGCAGGACGACGAAATTGCAATCTACACCAGAGCCTGCAACGAAGTTGAACAGGCCGTGAAGAGCGGCAAGAACAAGCTGGACATCGCAGAACTTGTCGATAAACGAAACGACGAGTTGCGCCGCATGGGCGTAAAGTCCATCGCCATGCCCGAAACCGCTGATTGACAGTCCTTGATTGCCAAGTTCCCCTTTCGTTCGCCTCCAAGTCTCCTCGACATCGCGTCCCATCGCCCGCCCTTTCCACAACCCCAAAACGGAAAGGAGCCGAACATGGCACGGGAAAAAGGAACAGGAAATCTCCAGATGGAGAAATCAGGTCGTTGGACGATTCGCATCGGTGTAAATGGACGGCGGCTAAGCCGTTCGTCCGGGACACGGGAGCGGGACAAAGCGGAGACGTTCTTGAACCGCTTTCTCGCTCCGATGGGACTGGGTACGGACAGGTTGCCGCTGGCGGAGGCGTGGCATCACTACGAAATGTCGCCCAACCGCCATGACATCGCCAAATCGACGCTTGACTCGAAGCGAACGGTGTGGATGGCGTTCGCCCGCTGGATGGAATGCAACCACGTCGAAATCGGTCACCTCGCAGATGTGACGGAAAACGCGGTCGCCGAATATCTCGCCGACTTCCGCTGCCGGCACGCCGCGACGACGTACAACAACCACGTGTGTGTCCTGCGCGAGATCTTCCGGGTGCTGGCGGACAAAGCGGGCATGACACACGATCCATGGGCCAACGTGTGCCTTCGGGCGGACGATTCCATAAGCCGCCGCGAACTCACGGTCGACGAGGTGGAACGGCTGTATGCGGCCGCCGTGAAACTCGGCCCCGAATGGCGGCTTCTCATCATGACCGGCATCTACACGGGGATGCGCCTCGGAGACTGCTGCCGCCTCACGTGGGACTGCGTGAACACGGCACGGGCGGTTCTACAGGTCATTCCGGAAAAGACGAAGCGGCATCTGCACGGCCGCCCCGTCACCATCCCGATTCACCCGCAGCTCCTCGCCGAACTGCGGGCGAGGGAACAGAAGACGGAGAATCCAGAAACACGGAACGCTTACGTCAATCCCGCCGTCGCCGACAACTACCTGAACCGCAAATGGCGGATCGACGAGGGCTTGCGAAAGATATTCAAATCCGCGAACATCACGATGTCCGTCCGAGCTGAAGGACGGAGCCGCAAACTGGTCGTTGCCTCGTTTCATTCGCTACGGCACACCTTTGTCTCGTTGTCGGCCAACGCCGGAGTTCCAATTCCAGTCGTCCAAAGTATCGTCGGACATTGCTCGTCGGCCATGACCCGCCACTACTACCATGAAAACGAAGGAGCGCTGCGCCAGGCGGTGGATGCGATTCCCGCGATTGGCACAGGGGAAGCCCATGCGCCCGCCCCCGTGCGTTCTACGGATAACGTGTCCATCGAGCCGCCCACGCCTCCCCCGCGTCGCGAGAGCGTTCCCATGCGTCTGCGACGTCTCGACCGCTACCTCGCCACGGGATTGATTTCCGAAACGGAATACACCGCCGCCCGTCAGCGCGTCCTCAACGAAATATAGGTGTCGTACGGGAGAGACGGTGTAGGATTACGCTGCGGACGAAAT
>CAYLUV010000200.1:0-2451 GCA_964386955.1 uncultured Lachnospiraceae bacterium | reverse complement strand
GTACGGCGGATTGCCGATCACGTAGTCGAAGAGTTTTACCTTCATGGCCGTTGCCTCCTTCAGTGTCTTGAAAACGATTGGCTTTCGCGCGCGCCAGTCGAAAATCCGGCACGGTGAAGATTGGTGCGCCCCCGTGTCCGCCGCCTTGCCCTGTTCGGCGGCTCCTGCCATCATGTTCTGCGTATCCGCCGCCTTGCCCTGTTCGGCGGCTCCTGCCATCATATTCTGCGCGTCCGCCATTTTGTCCTGTACGGCGGCGGCAACGCCGCCGCAATCCCCGAATAGCTCCAGTTGCACCGGCGCGTTTCCCTCGCGCGGCTTCCCGAATGGCGAGCCGTCTGTCAGCCCGTCCATCTGCCACACGTTCCAGGCAATGCGGTTCGTCGCTTTGCGCAACAGCGACGCGCCCGGCGGCTTGCGCCACCGCGCCGTGTGCCAGTCAATGAACGTCAGCAACAAGTTGATTCGCGCGATGAGCAGGCTGTCGCCCTGGTACTCATAGCCATACGTCGCCTCAAGCGCACGAATCGCCCACGTTTCCCATTCGCCGTAGTCGGCGGCGTTTTCGTTCACGATGCGCAGCTTGCGGTCGAGCACGCCGATGCGCCGTTCCAACGGAAGGCGTGCGCCCGTCGCCGCATTATAGCGCGAAGCGAGGTACGGCGCTTCGCCGCAGGTGATTTCAAGGCGACGCGAATCCACGTACTGCCGCCACGTCCGTCCTTTCGGGAACGCGATCGGCGTCTTTACGACCTCCCACGTGCCGTCGCCGCACGGCACGTTGAAGACGTCTCGGCGATCAAACCAGTCCTCGTCGCAGACGTTGTTCATCAGATTGCAAAGTCCGGCGGACGTCGTCACCTCCGCCTTTTTCCGCGTACGGACGGCTTGCGCCGCCTGTGACTTCTGGACGCGCGGACGAAGGACATCCACATGATTCAACAGACAATCGCCATTGATTGTGTCACGATCCGCGAACCCCGCGCCAAGGACAGCGTACGAATCCGTCGCCCAGACGATCGAACGATCCCGCCCCTTGTCCGACGGCACCGACTTGTCCGCCAACAGATACTTGAAGACCGACGCGACGGGCGGACGCCTGATGTCAATCAGCGCCTCGTTGGGATCTGCGTCCCGCAATCCGCCCTTGTTCGCCATGCCGTTCCGTTCACGTGCCGCCGTCCCCTTTCCCTGGCGGCGCACTTCGGACGGCTTAAAAAAGGTGCGTGCCTCGTTCAAGATATCTCGAGCGAGGCACCGGAAAGAGCCCGTACTGAAATACCAAGAACGGGCACGCAGGACGGGCACACTAAGAGAGGGCATGGGATGCCCCCTGTGTACAGGCCTGCGCAGCCACATTCTTCGCTCCAGTACTGAAAATTTCCGGTTTTCGCTCGAAGCAAAAAATGCGCTTACGCACATTTGATGGTGGCGGCGATATTCACTCCTTTTTCAAGGCGCCTCGCCGCCGATATCAAAGACCGCTTTCCACGATTTCGTGGAAATTGCCGTTGATTATATCACAATCCCCCTTCTCTCGCACGATGCATTCGCGTTGGAGACTCCCCAAGTTCCCCTATTCCCCAATTTTTCTCGGAGAACAAGGCGGCGGCCTACGTCTTTTTGTTCTTTCGTGGTTGCACGAGTGGTGGGTATCATGCAGGCGCGGAAGTTCGTTGCTTTCGCTGCGGGGAGTTTTGGAATCTCGGAGTTCGGGGCGAATTGTGGAACGACCTCACGTCTTCAGGCCTCCGAAACTCCCGGTGGCGAAAGCAACACCACCCCTACAACGCGACGCGAAAACCACGACGTTGCCCTTTGTTTACAGGGGTTCGGCGATTTTCGTGTCCGAAAAAATGGGGAATCTCCAAGAAATGGCGGTGTCGCATCGGGGCAATTCACGACTCAACGGAAAATGAGCGTCGTGCCGGACGGACTGAACGTCAGCAGACGTCGTTGCCGACCACGCGCAGCGTCGGCTTCACGGAGACAGGCAGCGGAACGCCTGTGAACGCCGCGTCAACAAGCCCCGACGCGCTCCGTACGCCGCCGGAGGCGGAAACGACCTTGATGCGGAGACCGCGCACGTTGCCGACGTTTTCAAGCCCGGCCAGGTCGACCGAAAGCCCGTGCCCGAGTTCGAGGATACCGGAAACCGACACGAAATCGGCCGACTCCGCCGATGCGAAATCGACGTGCAACGTGGCGTTGTCCACAAGCGCCAGATCCCCGTCCACCGTCAGCGTCCCCACGCCGTTCTCGCCCGCGTCGACCCAGGCGGTCGCCAGCGTGCCGTTGCCGACGACGCCGTCGCCGCCAATCGCCGCCACGTACTGCCGCGTGCCGAGGATGTCGAAGAATGTGCCCGACGCCACGACGACCTTCGCACCGTTCGTGGCCGCATGGTGCATCCCCACACCCCAGCGCGAACGCAAATACGCCTCCGTGCGG
>CAYLUV010000199.1:0-2466 GCA_964386955.1 uncultured Lachnospiraceae bacterium | reverse complement strand
TAGTTTTCTGAATTCCTTTCATGAAAGGGGCTGATTTGATGCGGAAGTCTATACGGTATGGAAAAAGATTTTGGGCGGCCTTGGTGATGGGGTCGCTTGGATTTGTTGCACATGTCACCGACGGAGGTGAAGCCTTGCCGGCGGACGCTTGGAATGGTAAGGAAATTCGATTTGCCGAACAGCACCGTAATCGGGTCTATCACTTGGATGATCCGATGTCCGCAACGGGGGTTCGCTTTTCCGTGCCGGCAACCTTGCAGGGCGAGACGCTGACGTTGGAGGCGCCGGCGCAGATTTCGGGAAGCGGCATTCTGCTTGCACCGTTGGCTGGGACGAACGGTTTGCGCGTGGCACGTTCGGGTGTCAGTCCTGTTTTTCCGCAGGTTGAACCGGCGTTGCTTTGGACGGATGTGTGCTTGACGGACGATATGGTCGTGACGGGTGAAATCTGCGGAAATATGATTGGCGGCAAACGCCTTTGTCCCGTGGAAATGTTTTTCTTCGAAAAATCGGGAGATACGGCCACGGCGCAGTTTCATTGCTACGACGATACGAAATCGGACGGCAGTGCCAAATACGTCAAGGCGTTCAAACTCCAGTTCGATCAAGTGGCGTCGGACGTCACGGTGAAAGTCCTGTGGGCACGTTATGCGGACGCTGCGTTTTATGGGACGGATTTGGAAACGTCGTTCATGGGCGAATACAGAAGCCCGTACACGGAGAGTTTGGACGATCCTGCGAAAGCTATTGGCATCACGAATCTGCGTATCGTGGATAATGTCGTCCTTGGTGGCGAATTCCCTGCAGGCGATGTGTCTTTGGAAACGGGACGTGTCGCCATCCGTCCGCAACAGGCCGTCACGATTACGAACGCGATTGGAGGGCGGGTGAGTGAACTTCGATTTGAAGGAGTCGGTACGCAAACATCTCTGTGGACACATGTGGATTTCGTGGGGACGAACGAGCAGAAGATTTTGGAGAACGTCTGCATTGATACGCTTGCATTCGTGTCGGCGCGAATGAGTGGTGGATGGCTCAACCACAAGGACGATCCCCGCGCGGATTTCTACGGATGTTTCGTGAAAAAGTTTCCGGGGACGAATATCGTCTACGTCCAGTACTTCGATTTGAAAAAGAACAGCACCACGGATATGGATTACACCAAAATGGTCGCGATTCAGTTTCGGCAGGTCGGTACGGACGTCTACATGAAAGCGCGGGGGCGTTGCTTTGCCGAGGGTGATCGTCGGGGAAAAGATTCGTCGGGGTTGGCGCTTGACGAAAACGTGTCGACATCGGCGACGATGGATGGCTATGGTATTCACGATGTTGTTTTCTCCTATCGGTCGGGAATCTGGCCGGTGACGTTGGCGGGCGCAAACCGAAATACGTTGCCACGTGGAACACGGGTGGTCGTGGACGGGACGATTCTTTCGATTACAGGGGATGTCATGTTGCCGGCGGGACACGACTTGGTACTGACGAACGGCGCGGAGGTAGCTGTCAATCTAAAGTCGTCCAGCGCGTTTGCGGACGGGAGCAGCATCCCCAATCGGATTTCCCTTTTTAATGGTTCTTCCTACACGGTGGGATCGGCATGGGCTTTTGGCAATCTGACGGAGATGACGCTTGACGCGAGCACGTTTGTGGCAACGTTCCAATCCCAGGATAAGTGTAGTTGTCAGTACGTCGAACGGTTGACGTTACGGAATGGATCGCGGACGAAAGGCTGGCCGATTCGTGTGGGGTGGTACACGGTTGAGAGCTACGTGCGCTCGCAAGGGACGGGGCCGAATGTCATTGAAAACGGTGTGATGGCTTCGCGCCGTATGGAAAATCGAATTCCGAACGAATACGTGTTCGACACGGAAACAGACCTTCATGTCCTCGGCCCGCTCATGGATACGCCAAGATTTGAAGGCGTCAATTGGGTCAAGGCTGGCGCGGCGCGTTTGGTGTTGTTTGGCGCGGCAGGGGATACGGTCTGCCCGTTCAGCATTCGCGCGGGAACGCTTGTCCTTGCGACGAACGGTGTGTTCGAGGGTGGGACGAATGACGTCGATGTTACGCTCGCGGGCGGGATATTGGATGGTGGGGCGTTCACGAATCATTTGGGATCGCTGACAGTGACGGACGATTCTGTGTTGTACGCGGGCGAGGGCGTGATTTCGTTCGCCGATTCGTCCCAGCATGTTTGGACACCCGGCGCGGGGCTGTCCGTGACGGGCGTCGCGGCGCGTCTGCGACGCGGCCATGTGCGTTTCGCCAACCGTGAAGACGGCGGCGCAGGACTTGTCAACGACCAGTTGAAGGTCATTCGCTACAATGGCGATCAGTCCGTTCAGCTCGATGCCGATGGCTGGCTCGTGTCGCGTCCGATTTCCACGCTGATAGTTATTCGTTGATTGTTTCATTAGGACACGCCTACCACCACGTGTGGGCGGTGGAAATTTTCGGGCGACGGAA
>CAYLUV010000198.1:0-2468 GCA_964386955.1 uncultured Lachnospiraceae bacterium | reverse complement strand
TTCTACCAGTGTTTGGACAGCCATGCAGACCACTTTCAGGGTGGGAGCGTGTCGGTCAACGACTGGATGTATGAGAACTTCACCAAGGCGGAGCGCACCCTGTTTGACAAAGAGACGGAAGCTTTGCCGGAGCTGGGCAGGCTCATGCGTCAGCTCACCCAGAGGCAGCAGGAACAATTCCTGTTCCGTCTGCTGTACTACCGCTACTATAACTTCGATCTGGATCAGCCATTCCTGGAGCAGTATGACCGCAATCAGGAAGCTTTGTTCCGGGAACTGAAGGACTGGAGCGCAAGAAAGGGGTAACGCTGATGTATGCTCTGGAACGACTGACCGGAGAAGGTTGGATTCGTTACGCCCAGTGTGGAAAGCGACCTCTGTTGGAGCGTGTGCGTGATGGCCTCGGCAAGCCGGAAGAATGGCGGATCGTCTATGTCACCAACGCATACAGCGCTATGCCTGCCTATCAGAAAACCGCTTAAAGGAAAGGAACGGTACCATGGAATATAAAGAACTGGAACGGATTTTTGCCGCCCATGAGGCAACCCAGCCCAAACATCATTTGGACGGCTATATCACTTTCTCCAACCTCGGCTCCCTCGAGGATCCGAACTACACAATGTACGACCGCACCTACATCGTCAGCAGCGACAACAAAGCCTATAAGCCTAATCGGCTCGGCTTCTCCATCTTCGGCTCCTGTCTGAATGGACATGACCCCTGTGTGCGTCTGGAGAGCTATATGCGCCAGCCTAACGGATGGGTGCCCGGCGAATGCTGTCTGCTGCAGTATCAGCTGCAATGCGTCAATGAACGGGAGATCCTTCAGCCGGAACTCTATCCCACACACCGGCAGGCCATTGAAGCCATGCTCCAGATGCTCTGTAAGAAGGGCCGTCTGGAATATGATGAGGTGCTGGCCGCCTTTGATAACCACATCGGACATATCGAGGATGACGGGTTTGAGGCGGATAAATACTCTGCCTGGCTCAACGCCGGTTCCACCGGAAACTGGGACTGGAAGATCCAGCCCATCCGCATCTACAGCCTGACCAACATTGGAGTGGGCGTTCCCTTCCCCCGGGAGGTGTCTGAATGAACTTCCATGAGACAGCGTTAGGCAGACGTTTCTTTGAGGGGCAGCTTCCACAGCTCATTACCGCTCTGAAGGAGATCTCTGCGGCCCTCAACGCACCCAAGCCGGTGATGCAGATGAACACGGAATATCGTGAGGACTATCTGGTGCAGCTGTACTACACCAATTTTGATCCGGATACTGCACCCGACCGTGAGACCCATGCTTTCTATGACAGCGCCATCGCCCAGATGCAGGATGAGATCAGGGAAGCTGTAACCGGGGAGCTGTGGCAGAAGATCGAGCATTCCTACTCCACCATCGCCACACGCACCGCGGCAGAGCGGGAACAGGCTTTTGCAGCCGGCTTCCGTACCGCTATGACTATGATGGTCTGCGGCCTGTCTGCGCCGAAGCCCAACAAGGACGGAGGTAAGTGATATGGCAGTAAATCCTATTCAGAAGCCCCGGTGCTCGACTTGTACCCATCGTTTCACTTATCTGGAGTCCATCTCCCGGCGTGAGGGCGGCGTCAACCTGCAGTTTGGCCGTGAGTATTGCAAGGGCGGAAAGAAATACCGCGCCTTCAAGAAATCCGACCCGAAAACCTATCCGCCAGACTGGTGCCCGAAGCGCAAGGACCCCTGCGAGTTTCGTATCTACACCTTCAAGGATACGGATACCTGGTATCTGCATTATATGGTCAACAAGGACGCTATCCCCAGCGGGTACCAATGCGCTGTGCGTCTTTCCGGCACCGTAGAGCTGAGTCC
This sequence comes from uncultured Lachnospiraceae bacterium, assembly GCA_964386955.1. GTDB lineage: Bacteria > Bacillota > Clostridia > Lachnospirales > Lachnospiraceae > SIG292. The sequence goes on along the minus strand of CAYLUV010000198.1, from coordinate 620 downwards.
GGCTTCGTTCTATTCCATGCTGGAGAACAAAAACGCCTCGGAACTGCTTGGCGTAGAGGTCAAGAGCGGCGAGATCGTGGAGATCGACGATGGCTTGAAGCCCTGCTGCTTCTATGTGAAGTTCGGGGATTCCAAGTATCTGCCCCATTGGGATGTCGCCCGTGCCCGTGAGAATCAGTACCGGGGAGGTGACGATGCTTGAAGCAGATCCTCCTGCAGCTGAGTAAAAGTGAGCTGGATTACACGCAGTTCATGGAACACTACAGCCCTCCGGAAAACGGCCCGTACTACGTCAACATCATGGACAGCTATGAGGATGCGGAAGATCCGTTAAAGGAGATCTCTCTGTTTCTCCAATGGCTCCAGCGGACCGGCATTGGTGAGCAATGCGGTCGTGCAGGCTTCACCATTCGAGAAAATGCGTGTGATGCCATGTTTTCCTCCCTCTACACGAAATACCTGCTGGCGGCAAAGCGGCTCATGTCCATTACTCAGGAGCAGTTCATCCGGGAGCATGAGAAGCTGGAAAACGCTCTGATCGACCTGAAGCTGGTCGTGGCAGACCCCTTCGGCTACTGGGTGGCTCTGGATCAGGAGGAACCTGTCCCGTTTGCATGGTT
>CAYLUV010000197.1:0-2490 GCA_964386955.1 uncultured Lachnospiraceae bacterium | reverse complement strand
GTCTTCATCGATGGTTTCATATTCCTTTTGCTCTTTATAAGAGAATTTTAACTTCGTCTGTCGATTTTTCTTCCAGTCCTCCGCTGCTTTCTTTTTTTGCTGCGGATTGTTTGCCTTCACTGGCTGTTCCGAGACTTCCGCTCCTCCTCTGGCTTCCAGATATTCTGTGTATCCCCCTTCGTATTGTTTCAGCTTTCCATTGCCCTCGAAGGCAAAGATTCGATCCACAATATTATCTAGAAAATATCTGTCATGGGATACTAATATGATAATACCGGAAAAGGAGTTCAAATAATCCTCCAATATCGTCAAGGTAGGAATATCAATATCATTGGTAATCTCATCTAACACCAGCACATTCGGCGATGCGATGAGAACACTCAGCAAATAAAGTCTTTTTTTCTCTCCACCAGACAGTTTGCCAATCTGAGCATACTGCATATCTGGTGTAAAGAGAAATCGTTCCAACATCTGAGAGGCTGTAATCCTTCCCTCTCTGGTAGGTACGTAGTCGGCAATATCCCGCACGTAATCTATGACGCGCTGATTGCTGTCCATATTGGGAACCTCCTGGGCAAAATATCCCATCTTGATGGTTTCCCCAATCTCAATCTGTCCTTCATCTGGTTCCACCAATCCCGCAATCATTTTTAGAAGGGTGGATTTACCACATCCATTGGGACCAATAATACCCAGACGCTGATTTTTTAATACGATATAATTAAAATCGTCGATTAATTTTTTATCTCCATAGCACTTGGTAATTCCATGAAGTTCAATGGTCTTCTTACCCATGCGGGTCTCCACAGAATCAATCTGGGCGGTTTGATCCACCACAGGGGCTTTTCCCGCCTTCAATGCCTCCAGTCGCTCCAAACGTGCCTTCTGCTTGGTGGTTCTGGCACGGCATCCTCTTCTTGCCCACTCCATCTCCATGCGAAGGATACTCTGTCGTTTTCTCTGGGTCGCCCACTCCATCTCTTCTCTCTGGGCTTTCAGTTCCAAAAATTCAGAATAGTTGGCCTGATAGGCGTAGAGCTTTCCATGGGTAATCTCCAAGATCTTATTGGTCACCCGATCCAGAAAATATCGATCGTGGGTTACCATGATTACAACCCCTTTAAACTGTCTTAAATAACTCTCCAGCCAAGAAGCCATCTCATTGTCCAAATGGTTGGTAGGCTCATCTAAGATCAATACATCGGTAGGATTGACCAATGCCCTTGCCAAAGCAATTCGTTTTTTCTGTCCACCGGACATATGGGAAATCTCTTCCTCAAAATCGGTAATGCCAAGACGAATTAAAATATCTTTGGCATCTTTTTTGATCTCCCAATCTGCTCCCTCTGTGCCAGATTCCACATAGGATAACACTTTGGCTCCCTCTGGGAAAATGGGATGCTGGGTGAGATACGTGATTTTTAGTCCATTTTGACGAATCACCTGACCGGAATCCGGTTCTTCCTCTCCCGCGATCATGCGAAGCAGTGTGGTTTTTCCCGTTCCGTTGATACCGATAATCCCAATCTTATCTCCTAGGTGAATGCCATAGGAAATATCGTCAAAGATTACCTTATCTCCGTAGATTTTGTGAATGTGTTCTATATTAATAATATTCATCTGTGAAATATTTGTCTCCTTATATTTTCATACTTTACTACATTAAAACTATGATATAGCAAAAAGAATCCAGCGTCAAGTTTTTTTCCTAGAGTTAACTTTTCCCATGTCTTTTCTTTTTCCCCGGAAGAACGCGAACTTTTTCCCTGTTTTACTTGCTTTTTCCCTAGAAATATGTGAGAATAGTAGCTGTTGCGCAAAAATGATAAAAATATTAGATTTAGATAAAAGAAAGGATTACAACGTTTATGATCAGTGCAAATAATGTAACCCTGCGTCTCGGAAAAAGAGCGTTATTTGAAGATGTAAATATTAAATTCACCGAGGGAAACTGTTATGGTCTCATCGGTGCCAACGGTGCCGGAAAATCTACTTTTTTGAAGATTCTCTCTGGACAGTTAGAGCCTACCAAGGGAGATATTGTAATCACCCAGGGACAGCGTCTTTCTGTGTTAGAACAGGACCACTACAAATACGATGAATATCAGGTATTAGACACCGTTATCATGGGCAATCAGCGTCTCTATGATATTATGAAGGAAAAGGAAGCCCTCTACATGAAGGAAGACTTCACAGAGGAAGATGGTATGAAGGCCAGTGAATTGGAAGGAGAATTTGCCCTTTTAAACGGCTGGGAAGCAGAATCCGATGCGGAAACTCTCTTAAACGGTCTCGGCGTGGATGCAGACCTTCACTACAAATATATGAATGAATTGACTGGCTCTGAGAAGGTGAAAATCCTCCTTGCCAAGGCACTCTTCGGAAATCCAGATATCCTTCTTCTGGATGAGCCTACCAACCACCTCGACATAGAAGCCATCGAATGGTTGGAAGAGTTCCTGATTAACTTCGAAAATACAGTTATCGTGG
>CAYLUV010000196.1:0-2499 GCA_964386955.1 uncultured Lachnospiraceae bacterium | reverse complement strand
CTTGATACAGATGAGGTCACCAGTGGTCTTGAGCGCGGAGAAGCACATTCCCGGCAGTCCCGATGCCAGCTTCGGCGCAAAGCATTCTTCCTCCGTCTGAATGCTCCAATCATTGCTGTTCCAGAGGTGAACGTACAATTCAGCACCATGCCCAATGTTGATCTCCCGCTGCTCGAAGCCCTCGCCCCAGCCATCCGAAGCTTGGCCGGCAATGTATTCCTTCAGTGTATCCAACTCATTCGGTGTAAGCGTACCGACCACCTTACATTCGGCTACGCCCCACAGCTGTCCGTTTCGTTTCTCCACGGTGAACACCGCTGATTTGACCTTGGCATTGACACTGTCATCCTCATCGTACCAGTGCATGAGGCCGCTTTCGGCTTCTTCCGGCATTCGTTCCTTGATGAGTGCTTTCAGGATCGCGCCCTCGTATTCTTTGAGATAGTGACCGTCCAGCTCGGTTGGCTCGGAACTCATATCGCCCCATTCGTCCCGCTCGTAGAGATCGGCAGTCAGTGGCATATAGAGCTTGAGCATGGTCGGCTCAGGCGGCAAGACGGAGAAGCTGTCCTCGCCAATGACCAGACCGAGTCCCTGCCCGTTATCCCACCGCACATGGAAAGTCCCCATATCATCGATACTTTTCAGTGTTCCCATGGTACCGGGCGGCACAGGCCGATACGGGTCTTTCATCTCTCTTAGCTTGATGCGGCTGCCTGCGGGATACTGCTCCCGCAGAAATTCCAGCCATTCTTTCGGAATCGTGTTCATGTTTTTCACCCTTTCTTCTATGACCTCGTTTTGAGAAATGCCAAAATACTCCGCAAGCGCCTTTCGTATTGCGGCTTCGCTGTCATCCTGCAAATCAAAACCGTGTGCGAGGCAGAAATCGTCAATATAGTTGCTGTGCTCAATGTCCTCTGGCAAATAAACACGGCAGTAATATCCCGTGCATATTTGCAGTATCATCGTTTTCGTATCCAAACGCTCAATACCGTCATCCGGTATCAGCTCGACCGCATATTTACCACAGAGGTACGCCATTTACATTCCCCCAAAGGTCATATCCTGTTCATGGGCAACTTCTTCCTGCTCCATATTTTGCCGCTGGACATCCAGATCGAAGCAGTTCAGATAGGCGTTATAATCGCCGGGGGATGGGTTGCAGCGCAGGCAGTAGCGGTAATGTTCTGTTTCTATGATGTAGCCGTAGTTTTGGACATAGCCACCGTCAATCTTGCCGCCGTGTTCATAGCAGAAGCGCTCCATGGCAGAGCGGTTTTTCAGGACGGTGAGCCGCAGTTCGTCCACCACCTCCTGCAACTCTGACTTAAACACAGGGTTATTCAGCTCCTCCGGACCGCGCGGCCACCATGTGTGCCAAAATTCATTGCCGTTTTTGCCGAAGTCCATACGGACATGACCGATACAACCAAGGCGCTCGTCCTCCGCAGGAGTCTGGGCATAGAAAAGGCCAGCTTCCTCGAAAGAAGCTGGCCTGATCTCAAACTTGGGTCGATTCACTTTATGTTTGTTTTTCTGCATTGATTTTACCTCTTTCTCTGGGTATAGCTACACAACATACCACAGCTTACCGAAAATAGCTATGACCAAAAGAGCGGGATCTGGAAAAGTGGAGAGCGCCTGCAACAGCGGCTCCAACTACAGCCAGCGACGCGGCGGCGATCATAACTTTCTTCTTCATCATTCACATCCCTCCAAACTGTATCTCCTGCTCCTGCCGAAAGAATTCCGCAGGGTCATCTGCCATCAACTCGTCCAGCGTCATCGTGCCGTGGCAGGAGATGTAGCCACGGTCTGTGAACACGCCTTCTTCCTGCTCCAGCTTTTGCAGACCGCATTGCTCGTAATTGTAAAAGCCCTCTAAATTCGAATCATACTCAAAATGGCCGGACTCTTGGATCATGTATTTGCCCAGCTCGGTGGGCGTATGGACCTTGGGCGCAAAATCAAACTGGTCGAGATTTTCTGCCAACCGCCTGATCTCTTGCGCGTTCTCTGGCTTTGCCATGGAGACCACTGCTGCCAGCTTTTCCAGCACTCCCGGCGAAAATCCTTCCACTACCAAAGCCAGTTCGTTCAGATCGTGGAGGCTTTCCTCGCAGAAATCCAATGCCACATCAATCTCATCGGGGAGTTCACTGCTTTCAAAGCGCAAGCGAATATCGTCCGAATCGGTAATGCCCGCACGGGTGAGAGCGTTGACAAGCTGCTTCTCAGACATCGGAAGGTGCAGCCATGTGATATGGTCTGTGTCCTCCGGCTCATGCCGTGAGGTCATGGCAATCACCAGAGGCTTGTGCTCGTAGTAATAGCATGGGAAGTGTGTTCCATCATAGACCTGTTCCAGCTTCATGCCGTTGTCATAGACCACACCGTATGGCGTGACCGTTCCGCTGCCGCTTTCGATGAGCAGCCTTGCGGTTTCCTCACCATCCAAAGCCTCCAATTCTGCGACAGGAGCGCTCCCACCACGCA
>CAYLUV010000195.1:0-2628 GCA_964386955.1 uncultured Lachnospiraceae bacterium | reverse complement strand
CGGGGTTGGACGGCTTCGACCTGCCGACGGAGGCGCAGTGGGAGTACGCCTGCCGCGCGGGGACGACCTCGGAGTTCAACAACGGCGGCGACACGGAGGCCGACCTGAAGACGCTGGGTCGGTATCATTCCAACCAGTCCGACGGGCGTGGCGGGTACACGCAGCACACGGCGGTTGGGTCGTACGCGCCAAACGCCTGGGGGCTGCACGACATGCATGGAAATGTGTATGAGTGGTGTCGTGATTGGTATAAATCAACATTGTCATACGGTGTCGATCCAAAGGGCTTTTCATCGGGGACGTACCGTGCCCGGCGCGGCGGGTGCTGGGACTACGGCGCGGTCTACTGCTTCTCGACGAGCCGCTCCTTCAGCGGCCCGTCGGTCAATTACTACAACTACTTCGGCTTCCGCCTCGTCTGCCCCGGAGGACTATAGAATGTTCCAAGTGCGGAGCGAATAGAGAGTGTAAAGAAATGTGAGGTGAAAAATGTGTTGGTTGAAATGCGCCCATTCACGAATGGCAAACATTGAAAGAAAGTCGGAAGTGTTCTTTGATAAGGACGGGAAACATTGCAAGACGCGTACGACAACTTGGCGTATATGTTGCAATTGCGTTGATGTCTTGTCTGTATTGGTGCGTGTGGTACTCGCCAGTAGCCTTGGCGTTGGCGGATGTCTCTTGATTGGCAAGATGCCAAATGTCGAAACGGCCACGCCGCGCCCTTCTGTGTCCTCGGCGTTTTGTCCTTGTCAGTTACATTTTTGTTGGAGGAGCGACTGCAAATGAGTGATGAAGAAATGAAGTTCTTGCAATCCATCTACAACGGGCTTTGGGAGCGCAGAAGCCTTGAAATCAATCTGCTGTGGACGCGTCTGACGATGCTGGGCACGTTCATGGCGTTGACGTACACGGGCTACGGCGTGTTGCTGATGAAAATCGGCGACAAGATGCCAAGCTGGAATGTCTTCAACCTCTTGGCGATTGGCATGGGGTGTCTCGGCATCTTGTTCTCCACGCTGTGGACGCTCATGGCGAAGGGCTCCAAGGCGTGGTTCGAGTTGTATGAGGCGGCGATTGGCAATTTCCAGAAGCATTCTGAGTATTTTGAATCGTTCGGCGATAAGGAGAAAATGCTTGGATACTTGAACTTCAAAAGTCGCGAAATAGGACGCTTTCGTCCGCCAGTGGATTCCGATCTTTTCTCTCCGCTTGCAGGGCGGTTCTCGGTCTCGAAGATTCCCATTGTGATGGGGCAGATATCGTTGGCGGGATGGGTTGTCGTCGTTGCTTTGCATTTCTGCTGCCTACTTTTGGGTGAGGTCTACGTTCGACAGGTGGTGGAGTCGTTGAGCCTGGGAATCGCGGTCTTGGCTGTTCTCGCCGTCAGTCTTGGCGTTTCGGTTGTCTGTCACAGGTCGGGAAGCGGGTTTCTGTGAGGTCGGGCGTTGCCATGTCTTTTTCAGCCTTGCGATTGGGCGTATTCAATCGGCACAAGCCCCGCGTAGTCACACGCGGCGGCGCCGGGGCCGCAGATGTCGGCGGCCAGCCGGTTGAGCGCTATGCACTGGGTGCGGGTGATGGAGGTGCGGGGCATATATGCCCCGCTACCATTGGACAGGCCATAGGAGTGGGGCGCGAGGAGGAGAAGTTGTCCCGTCGCGCAGGCGTCGAAATAACGGCCCGGCGGCTTGTAGCGCGGCGCGAAGCCGTCCGCTTTCAGCGCGATGAGAGGCAGTCCGGCATCGAGTGCGGCGCGGGCGATTTGCTTTTCGCCAGGGCTGATGCAGGGCGATACGAGTACCGCCCCGTGCTCAGCGGCATCGAGGAGTCGTGCCTGCTCGGTGGCCAGCACGTCGGGCGCGATACGGCGCGAGCACTGGATCTGCAGTCGGTCGGGGCGGTTGAGCAGGAACGGGTTGCCGTAGGCGGCGTAGGTGGTTCCCGCAATCGGCAAGGCGTTGAGGCGCGTGAAATAGTCGGGGTGAGCGCGGCGCACGGCCAGTCGGCGCGGGTTGTCGCGGATGTAGCGGAAAAGGGTTTCCAGTTGGCCGTGATGGGTGAGGATGCGGTCGTGGTAGCCGGGGGCGAAGAGGGACGCCGCCATGTATGGCGGCGCACCAGACCGGCTGCCGCGCCATTCGGCGGCCGCTCCGTCACTTTTCAGTGGATAATGGCTCAGGGGCATTACAGCGCTTGTCTGCGGCAAGGTTGCGGGTACACAGTTCGGCGGCATTCCGGCACTTCCCGGAGGGGAAATTGTGCCACATTCTATCGGCGGGATTGTGCGCGGGATGTGCGTCAGCCGGTCAGGTGTCGTGCCATATATGGCGCGATATCTCTGGGTACACCCGGCCTTGAAGCCCCGCACCACCACGCCCAGATGGTACGCCATGGGGCGGCGCACAAACAGCAACCCGTGGAAGTGGTCGGGCATTACGGCGCATTCCAGCGGCCGCACGTCGGGGTGGAAGCGCGGAATCTGCTGCCAGCAGTCGGCCACGGCTTCGCCAAGCGGCGTGGGGGCGATTCGTTCGCCCACGAGGCGACCCAGCAGCGGGCGGCGCCCCGCCACTTCAAGTGTAATCATGTAAATGCCCCGGCCGGAATAGTCGTGGCAGAAACAGC
>CAYLUV010000194.1:0-2634 GCA_964386955.1 uncultured Lachnospiraceae bacterium | reverse complement strand
ATACTATAATATATAGAAGAAATCGGAGGTTTCTCCATGGGAAGAAAAAATTTTCGACATAAAATATTATTTTTAAATTATGAGTGTCCCATTTTTTATGGAAAGTTCTGTCGTTTTTTTGAATCTTTGGAGGAAGTAAAACGAATATTAAACTGCATTTGAAAAAGGAGTACAACATGAAACGAAAACATCGTATATTTGCCATATTTATGGTTTTTCTTTATCTGTTTTCTTCCATGACTGTTTTTGCTGCTGAGGGAGAGACAAGTGCCTCCTCCGAAGCTTCCACCGAAGTCGTAGAAGAAACCACCCTCTCTGCGATCCAGACCGCGGAGGATGCGGGCTGTATCATTGAAGACACCTCCGGCAGTGACCTTTCCCTGGAGGCTGGCGCCGCCGTTTTGATGGAAGCAGAGACCGGAAAGATTCTCTATTCCAAAAATCCAACAGAAAAGATGTATCCCGCCAGCATCACGAAGGTGCTCACCACCTTGATTGCTTTAGAAAAGGGTAATCTGCAGGATACCATCACTTTCTCTGCTGAGACTTTGAATGCTGTGGAACAGGGAAGCAGCCGTGTTGGTGTGGAAGCAGGCGAAACCTGTACCTTGGAAGACGCGCTTCACTGTGTTATGCTGGCTTCCGGAAATGACACTGCTGCCGGTGTAGCAGAACATATCGCTGGATCTGTCAGTGCCTTTGTGGACATGATGAACGAAAAAGCCGCTGAACTTGGCTGTACTAACACCCATTTTACCAATCCTCATGGATTGCCGGATGAAAATCATTACACCACCGCTCAAGATATGGCTCTCATCGTACAGGCTGCGGTAAAAAATCCTCATTTTGCAGATATTGCCGGGGATTTGAGCTACAACATGCCTGCCACAAACAAATGTGAAGCAAGAGAAATCTGGCAGCATCACAAAATGATGTATCCTTCCGGTCAGTACTACTACGAAGGAATCCTCTGGGGAAAAACCGGATACACTTCCGTGGCATTGAACACTTTGGTCACAGCTGCCAAAAAGAATGACATCACTTTGCTGACTGTCGTGCTGAAATGTCCTGGTGCAGCCTATACATACACCAACTCTGCAGCTCTATTTGACTACGGATTTGAACATTATAAAGCAATCAAGCCATTGGAAACCTTTAAATTAAAGGAAACAGCTGCTACCGCCGGCATTTCTGAAGGGGCCATCCATGATTTGGATCGTTACAGCATCCTTTACAATGGCAATTACACCGTAGTAGCACCAAGCACCGTAAACCCTTCCGATATCGCCGTATCCGTCACCACCGAGACCGCAGCGGAAGGTATTTGGGGAAGTCTGGTGTTTACCTACCAAAACAATGAAATCGGTCGCGCCAACATCTACTACGATGCCAACGAAGATTTAAAAAACATTATCGAAAATGAAGGCACTGCAGAGGCAACTGCCATGGCAAAACTGCCATTCATCCTAGTTGCAGTTATTATCCTGCTGCTGCTCTTCATCCTATTCCAAATCATATCCATAATTCACCGCAAACAATAAACAACAAAAACAGCCAAGAATTCCGCATCTTGTAGGGAATATCTTGGCTGTTTTTTTTATGAATATAATTATCTTATTTTGCTCCCTCCGGCACAATAATCTTCAATGCCTTTGGAACCACTCTAATATCAATTGGTAATCCATCTTCCAGTAACTCTCCATCATAATCGATGGATGGATTTGTGCTTTCCTTTGCAGCAGAAAATGTAATAGCTTCGGTCTGAATATATTCCAATGCAGGATGCTGTGGATGTTCCCCTCTTAAGAATTTAATTAAAAGATCGGAAGCCTGCAAAAATTCTACTTTCTTTAATACAAGAATGTCTAACTTGCCATCACTGACAGAAGCCAGCGGTGCTGCATCCTTAAAGCCTCCTACACTTCTGGAGTTTGCCACAACAAATACGATTGCCTCATCCTCATGAGCCTCTCCATCGTATTCATACCGCAGATGCATCAAATCTCCCATCAACTGCTTTGGCAGTTCTTTTGCGCCTTCTATGTAGTAGGCCAAAGGTCCCAATACCGCCTTTACGTCTTTGGATGTTTTATAGGCAACGTCTGTCAAGACACCACCTGCCACTACATTAATAAAATATTCGTTGTTGATTTTTCCAGCATCCACCTCTTTTAACTGGAATTTCTGAATCATTTTACAGAATTCGTCCACATTGCTGGCTCCTGGAAGCTTCAAATAGGAAGCAAAATCATTTACCGTACCTGAAGAAATAATTGCCAGTGGAATGTCACTTCCGCTAGTGATCAGGCCATTTACCACCTCATTTAAAGTTCCATCGCCTCCCACAGAAACTACAAAATCATAGTCTCCCTTCTTTAAAGAAGCGGCTTTGTCTCTGGCATCATTTTTCTTTTTTGTATAAAAAACATCTATGGTCGGAACAATACGATCCATAATGAGTTTTCCTGCTATCTGTGTCAAGTTCTCCTTAAAATTTTGTCTTCCGGAAGAAGGATTGATAATAAAAAGTCCCTTCATAGCTAACCCTTTCTTTTGTTTAATGTTAATCTTGTTTAAATTCTACTTTAACATATTCGATAAAATCATACAAGCGACTTTTCCCCTCCCTTATAT
>CAYLUV010000193.1:0-2643 GCA_964386955.1 uncultured Lachnospiraceae bacterium | reverse complement strand
GAAGAGAAGTAGCGAAACTTGCCAAAGAGATGGTGGACATTACCCATGAATGCGGTAAGGAAGCCATGATGTTCTTAGGAGATCACTGGATTGGTACAGAGCCATTTATGCCAGAATTTGCTACCATCGGTTTGGATGCAGTAGTAGGTAGTGTTGGAAATGGTTCCACCCTTCGACTGATTTCCGACATTCCAGGAGTAAAATATACAGAGGGACGTTTCCTTCCTTATTTCTTCCCAGATACCTTCCATGAGGGCGGAGATCCGGTAAAAGAGGCGAAAGAAAACTGGGTAACCGCAAGAAGAGCCATCCTTCGTAAACCAATCGACCGTATTGGATATGGCGGATATTTAAAACTTGCCTTAGATTTTCCAGAGTTTATCGATTATGTGGAAAGCGTATGTGACGAGTTCCGCGAATTATATGAAAATGCAAAAGGAACTACACCACATTGCGTGAAAAAGGTTGCGGTATTAAATAGCTGGGGTAAAATCAGAAGCTGGGGATGTCATATGGTACATCATGCCCTCTACTATAAGAAGAACTACAGCTATGCAGGTGTTATCGAAGCTCTTTCCGGCGCACCATTTGATGTGCAGTTTATTTCTTTTGATGATATTAAAGCAGATGAGAGCATTTTGGATTCTATCGATGTTATCATCAATGTGGGAGACGGCGATACCGCTCACACTGGCGGTGCTTCCTGGGAAGATCCACAGATTACAGCAGCAATCCGCAGATTTGTATATAATGGCGGCGGTTTTATCGGTGTTGGTGAACCTACAGGACACCAGCATCAGGGACATTACTTCCAGCTTGCCAGCGTTCTTGGCGTAGAAAAAGAGACTGGATTTACCTTAAACTACGACAAATACAACTGGGACGAACATCCAGAGCACTTTATTCTTGCAGATACAACAAAACCTGTGGACTTTGGAGAAGGTAAGAAGAGCATTTTCGCTTACGAAGACACAGAGATTTTGGTTCAGAGAGATAAGGAAGTGCAGATGGCAGTGCATTCCTTTGGTAAAGGCCGTTCCGTATATATCAGCGGACTTCCTTACAGTTTTGAAAACAGTCGTATCTTATATAGAAGTATTCTTTGGAGTGCAGGAAGCGAAGATGAACTTCATCGTTGGTTCAGTTCCAACTTTAACGTGGAAGTACACGCTTACGTGAAGAACGGAAAATACTGTGTGGTAAACAATACCTACGAACCACAGGATACCGTAATCTACCGCGGTGACGGAAGCAGCTTTGAACTTCACATGGATGCAAATGAGATTATCTGGTACGAAATGGAGATGAACTAGAATGCAGCAGACAGAAAAACAACGAGTAATGGAGATTGCATCCCATTTTCAATATGAAGGAACCTTGTTGGAAATCAAACCTTACGGTAATGGACATATCAATGACACCTATCTTCTCACCTATGGGGTGGGAAAGATGGGATGTATCCCGGTCATTTTACAGAGAATGAACAAAAATGTATTTCCTCAGCCAGTGGAACTGATGGAGAATATATCCAATGTTACAAAATTTCTCTATGATAAGATTGTAAAAAATGGAGGAAATCCATACCGGGAAACCTTGAATGTAATTCCAACTAAAGAGGGTATGTCTTACTACAAGGAGACAGAGATGGATTACTGGCGTTCCTTTGTCTATATCTCTGACGCGACCAGCTACGATATGGTGGAAAAACCGGAAGATTTTTATCAGTGTGGACTTGGTTTTGGCAAGTTCCAGAGTCTTCTCTCTGATTTTCCAGCAGAAACCCTTCACGAGACCATCGTGAATTTCCATAACACGAAAAGTCGATTTGCTGATTTTAAAAAGGCGGTGGAAGAAGATGTGGCGGGAAGAGCCAAAGAGGTACAGCCGGAGATTCAGTTCGTGTTAGATCACGAGGCCGATGCCAGTGTTTTTATGGACTTGATTGAGAAGGGGGAAGTACCACTTCGTGTAACCCACAACGATACCAAGTTAAACAACATTATGATTGATGATAAGACCCACCAGGCAATCTGCGTGATTGATTTAGATACCACCATGCCGGGACTTGCCATGTATGATTTTGGAGATGCCATTCGAAGCGGCGCCAGCACAGCAGCAGAGGATGAGATGGATTTATCCAAGGTGGCATGTGATTTGGAACTTTTTGATATGTTTACCAAAGGCTTTATCGAAGGTTGCCAGAATAAGCTCACAGAAAGAGAATTGGAATTGATGCCTATGGGTGCCAAGATCATGACTTTTGAATGTGGTATGCGTTTCCTTACGGACCATCTGCAAAAGGATGTATACTTTAAGACTAGCCGTGAGAATCACAACTTAGATCGTGCCCGCACCCAGTTCAAACTGGTGTCTGACATGGAAGCAAAGTGGGATAAAATGCATGAAATCGTAAACAAATATAAATAATCATTTGAAAATCCTTCCGATTTTGAAATATAGGACAACGAGATCTGTATTTCAAAATCGGGAGGATTTTTTTGTAAAAAAAGCAATTGTGGAAGGCAGTGATAGAAAGGAAGATTCCTTTAAATAGAATCTGGAATAATTTTAAAAACAGTATTGATAATCATTACTATCTATGATAGGATGGGAACAGATAAAATTGTTTGACATAAGATAATT
>CAYLUV010000192.1:0-2658 GCA_964386955.1 uncultured Lachnospiraceae bacterium | reverse complement strand
GAGGTTCAGTTTAATCTCCATATCACATACCTCCCAATTTTGCTATAGATCGTTCCACAAACACTTTTATCAAATGAGTTCGATAAACTGCACTACCACGCATATTTCCCTTAACATGCGCATGTTCTGCAACAAAATCTGCAAACTCCTCACCGTGTTTTCCTCGAATTAAAACTGCACGCATAGGACGAGCTCCGATTGAAGCACGATATTCATCATTCATCTTAGCCACAGCACACGCAATCACAGGAAAATCTGTACTCTGATTTCGCATAGAAGAATAAACTACTTTACATGGTGTCTTCTTAACAATCAAACGTACCAGAATATCCCTGTCCTTCTCCATATTGACAAATTGCTCCAACGGAACAATTCCACCCTTGTACAATTCAACATATGTATCAAGTGCCAAGAATACTGTCAGTACATCCGAGAATCCAAACCGTCCCCAAATACTTCCGCCAACTGTCGCCATATTACGGAACTGAACCCCTACAATATCCTTAACAGCATCAGCTATCGCATTGTTAAAATATGCATTAAGACCTTTATGCGTTTCCAAATCACGCAGAGTAACCATAGCATCAATAGAAAACTGTTCTTCCGTTTCCTCAATTTTATTAAGACCCAAATCACACAAATCGATTGCAGTATTTATACTACCTCTTCCTAAACGCAGCCACAGCATACCTCCCAAGACACAGTTACGCTTCTTTTGGTTCAGCTCCCAGGCTTCTTCCAAAGACTGCACATGGATATATTTTTGTATTGTTATCATAAAAAAACTCCTTTTAATATGTTGCTACATTTTTTTCAGTATAACATTTTATATTGCTCTTGGAAAGAGAATTTGCTACAATGTCATTGTAGTTTTTCAACAACAACGAAAGGAAATTGTATTATGAAACGACTGATTTCTATCGTGCTGATTCTCACTCTGTTCACGACATTAACAGCTTGTAGTCCCAGCACCACTCCCGGTATATCTTCTTCTGATTCTGAAATTTCACTGGATTATTATCCCATTACCGTTACAGACCATGCCGGTCGCAACGTGACAATTGAAAAAGAACCCAAGCGCTTAGTCAGTTGCTATTACATCACCAGCAGTCTGCTGATGGCTTTGGGCTTATCTGAAAAAATAGTTGGTATTGAAAACAATCCTGATTACCGTCCAATCTATGAACTAAGCGCCCCATATCTATTGAATCTACCTTGGGTCGGCACTGCCAAATCACTGGATATTGACGCATGCGCTTCTTTGGATGCTGATTTAGTTCTTCTTCCTTTGCGATTGAAAGATTCTGCTGAAATTCTGGAAGATTTAGGCATCAATGTCCTACTGGTGGATCCAGAAAGTCAACCACAATTATTGGAAATGATTCGTATGGTAGGTGATGCTACTAATACGCAAACAACTGCGGAAGCTTTAATCTCTTTTTTAGAAAACCAGGAAACAGATCTAACCCAGAAGCTCTGTGATACAGATACTCCTACCGTCTATTTAGCTGGAAATTCTGACCTGCTAACCACTGCTGGAAATGCCATGTATCAATCCGATATGATTCGTCTTGCCGGTGGTGTAAATGCAGCTGCTGATATTAAAGATTCTTACTGGGCTCAAATTGACTATGAACAACTCCTTGCCTGGAACCCAGATTACATTATTTTAGCTTCCAATGCTCAGTATGCGGTAGAAGATGTTTTAAACGATTCAAACCTGGCAGACTGTACGGCTATTCTAAATAAAAATGTATATCAGATTCCTTGTGATGCAGAAGCTTGGGACAGCCCAGTTCCAAGTTCTATTCTGGGCGCATTTTGGCTTGCAACTATTCTCCACCCCGATTTACTGACCAGTACTGAATGTACTACGATTATGAACGAATACTATGAGACTTTTTACCAATTCACCTACAGCGAAAATTAAATATTATTGTCTTTCTGCAGGTATTTTGATCATTCTGTTGGCAATTATCAGCTTGTTTGTTGGAAAATATCCATTGTCTACAAAGATGCTTCTTGCCGGTGATCCCATGCAATGGCGCGTTTTTTTAACGTTGCGCTGCAGTCGGACATTAGTTGGTATCATAGGCGGATTTACACTTGGTGTTACTGGCTTTGTCTATCAGACGGTGTTCCGTAACCCTCTTGCCTCTCCAGATATCATCGGTGTATCTTCTGGGGCCAGTGCTGGTGCCGCAGTAGGCATTTTATTCTTATCCGGTACCGCATCTATAACACTCTCTGCGTTTTCTGGTGCTTTACTCTCTGTTATCCTAGCTCTGGGACTTTCGTCCTTGGACAAAAACGGAAAACATCAAACCATCGTCCTTGCCGGTATTGCTGTGCATTCCCTTGCACAGACCGTCCTAATGACATTAAAACTTATCGCAGATCCTGAACAGGAACTGGCGGCTATCGAGTACTGGATTATGGGCAGCCTCAATGGAATCAATCTTCACTCCATTGGCCTGAGTATGATTCTGTGCATAATCTGCATAAGCATCTTATTCCTGCTACATCGCCATGTGGTGCTACTTTCTTCCGAAGAAGGAGAAGCCCGCATGCTGGGTGTCAACATAATTAGCCTGCGACTCATTATCCTTCTGGTAGCTACTTTGGCACTTTCCTCTGTGATCAGCTTAACCGGACTCA
>CAYLUV010000191.1:0-2690 GCA_964386955.1 uncultured Lachnospiraceae bacterium | reverse complement strand
GAAAAACAGCAAAGGAACACGGACATGATTAGAGATCTCTTAGGAATCCTGTGCGCTGTCTTCACGGCGGGGTCGATCCTCGCGGCGGATGTCGCCTACGTGGCGGATGGGTCGTCGGGCGAGTACTGCGGGACGGGCTACGGCATCAGCGTCTCGGTGTCGTCGCCGGCGTCGGGCTACGCGATCGAGTACGCCGAGTCGGAGACGGGGCCGTGGTCGGCGGCGCCCGTCGCGTACACGAACGTCTGCGCGGCGAAGCCCGTCTGGTTCCGCATTTCGGCATCGGGCTACGCGACGGTCGTCGACTCGCGGAACGTGACGGTGACGCCGAAGTCGCTGACGTCCGACCTCGTGTGGCTCGTCCTGCCGCCGGAGGGGTACGTCTACGACGGGACGGCGAAGACGCCGGAGGCGGGCTTCGGCGACGGCGAGCCGTCGATCATGTCCCGCGACGACTTCACGGTCTCCTACACCAACAACGTGGAGGCGGGGACGGCGACGGCGGTCTTCACCGGTCGGAACAACTACGCGGGGACGGTCGCGGAGGATTTCGCGATCCGCGCGCCCGCGCCGGCCGTGGCGCTGCTCGCGGCGGATGTTTCGTGGAAGTTCCTGAAGGCGACGGGGACGTGGTTCGCGCAGGTCGGCGTGACGTGCACGGACGGCCTCGCGGCGGGAGTCTCCGGCCTGCGCTTCGAGTTCGCCGACCGCGTGGACGGCGGCGTCACGAACGTCTGCCTCTGGCGCACGCCCGCCCGCGCCGCGAACCCCGCCGTGGAGGTGCGCGGCGGGACGGCGTGGCGGCGCGTCCCGCTCGACGCGGCGCGGATCGCCGCGGAGGGCGTCCGCGCCGTCTACGGCGTGTCCGACCTGGCGGCGGCGTCCGTCCCCGCGGAGGAGCGCGGGATCGAGCTGTACGTGCGGCGGCGCGTCGGCCCGGCGGAGGCGGACGCGGACGCGGCGGGGGTGGACGACTTCGTCGGGTACGTCGTCTGGGAGTCGGGCGGGCGGACGAACGCCGTGCCCGTGGCGGCGGGCGCGTCCGCGTCCGCCGCGCTCTCCCGCCTCGCCTCCGCGACGGCCCTCCCCGCGCCGCTTCCGGCTGAACGGCTCAACGCCTCCCTCGCGGTGGGCGCGGCGCTCGCGGACGGCGCGACGCCGGCGTGCCGCCTCGCGTCGTTCGCCGTGGGCGGCGGCGTGGTGCGCGGGACGGTGGAGACGGGCGTCCTGGACGCGGACGGGACGTTTCGGAAGGGCGCGTTGGGCGCGGACGCGGTCGCCGTCCTGCTCGGCGCGGCGTCGCCCGCCGGGCCGTGGCGCGAGATCGGGACGCTCGCGGCGGGCGTGGACGGCGCGTTCGAGACCCCGGCGCCGGCGGGCGCCGCGTTCTTCAGGGTGCGGGTCGACGCCGGCGCGGCCGTGCGGTAGCGTGGGGCGGAAAGGTCCGGGTTCGAGTGGTTCGGGACCGTCCGGCACGGACGGGACGGAAAGGAGTTTGATGAGATGACGAAGAGTTTTTGGGTTCTGGCCGCGGCGGGCGCGCTCGCGGGCGTCGCGGCGGCGGCGGACGGGTTCTACACGGACCTGTCGAAGGGGTGGCGGCTGACCGTCGGCCCACAGTTCAATTTCAACGCGAACGCGCGGCTCGGCGTGAAGGCGGGGGCGGTTCCGCTCCCGGCGGGTTCGTTTTCGGGCACGCGCGACGACGCGCGGGCGGCGGGCGACGCGGTGGACGCCGCGTTCGCGGACGGGACGCGCGCGGACCTCGGCGGCGGCGCGTTCGTCGACCCCTCGGACGCGGCGGGGATCCCGGGCGAGACGTGGAACTGGCGCGCGCCGGGGGCGTCGGCCGTGCGGCGCGACGCCTACGTCGAGGAGTCGACGGCGTACGAGGCGTTCGGCGGGTCGTCGAAGGACGGTTCGGAGTCCGTCGGCGCGGCGTTCGGCGTCGAACGCGCCGTCTGGAAGCGCGGCCGCTTCGGCGTGGACGCCGGGTTCTCGTTCGCGTTCTTCCTGAAGGACGGCTGGTTCAAAGGATCGGCGGGCGGCTGGACGCGCACGGACGCGCGGCGCGGGGGGACGTACGATACGGTGGCGGACCTCGGGAACGCGGACGTCTTCGCCGACCCGTGGGCGCGGAACCCCGACGGCTCGTACGGCGCGGGGTCGTTCGACGGCCCCGGGCCGGTGCTCGACCTCTCGGACGTGTCCGTCTCCCACGGCTGGACGGACGGCGCCCTGGAGACGTCCACGACGCGCTCCGGCCCGTTCTCCCTGCGCGGCGACCTGCAGACGTACGAGTTCCAGTTCGCGCTCCAGCCGTACTACGAGGTGACGGACTGGTTCGCCGTGCGCGGGACGCTCGGCGTCGGCGTGGACTACCGCCGGCTGGGCGTCGAGTTCGACGGGCGCGGCGACGGTACGGCGCGCGGCTGGGACTACTACATGGTCGTCGGCCTCGGCGGGATGTTCCGCTGGAAGGGCGTGTGCCTCGGCGCGGATGTACTTCGCAAGGAGTTCTCCGACGGCCTCGACGTGGACACGCGCCACGTGCGCGGCACGGTGGACGCGGAGGGCTGGATCCTCCGCGCCTACGTCGGATACGAGTTCTAGCGGATCGATCATGTGAAATCGCCCCATGATCCCTGTGCATATATGAAATAGGGGTTGGAGGTTCCCCATTTTTTCGG
>CAYLUV010000190.1:0-2721 GCA_964386955.1 uncultured Lachnospiraceae bacterium | reverse complement strand
CCTGCAAGCATTCACACATACTATTTTAATTGCATCGGAATGCCGCAGACACTGAGATACACTTCATCAGAAAGAGAAGCAAGCATCTCATTTGCCTTTCCATTTATGTCAGAAAAGATGCGTCCCATGCGGTAAGGAGGTACAATGCACATCCCCACTTCGTTGGTTACAATAATCAAATTTTTCTCTTCTTTTCTTGCAGTTTTTACCACACGTTCCAATTCTGCCAAAATTTGCTCCTGTAAAGTAGCAATTTCATCCTTGGAAATGGTGTCAAAATCACGACTCAGATCATCAAACATATAGTTCGTAATAAATACCGTCACACAGTCTAACAAGGCTGTGTTTTTCTCTGTCTCCGTCAAGGCTTCTGGAATATCCTTGAATCCCTCGTGGGTATCCCAGCTATGATTTCTGCGCTCCTGATGAAGACGGATTCTCTCTTTCATATCATCATCGGTGGGAATTGCTGTGGCAAGATAGAGAACAGAATCTTCTCCAAGCTCCGCTGCTTTATTTTCCGCAAAGACACTCTTTCCGCTTCGGCTTCCCCCTGTCACTAATATTATTTTACTCATGCTGTTTTCCTCTCTGATGTTTTTCTGAGGGCACTCATCAAGATACACACTGCCGCACCGATTGCCACGTAAGACAATAAATAGGTGTTGGAAATCCAACCAGCAGAATTATTGAATGCCATTACGATTTCCGGCACTGTCTTTGCGTAGATGGCCGCTGCAAACACGCTGCCATAACTTCTGCGCTTTGCACCCCGAATGGTAAATGGTCCCCAGCACAAAATCGCCACGAAGGCCGCCTGAAATAGATAGGTAGCCGCCTGACTGATCATACTGGTAAGGAAACTGAAAAATAACATCACATAGACAAAACCTTTTAAATTCAAAAGACTTTCATTGTTCAAGGTTAAGCCCCTTAACTGTGCAAAATCCAATTCCACGGTCTGCCATCCGCCATTGTATACGATCATATTGTTTTTTGTCACCAAAATTTCTGCCAAATGATCTTCTTGATCAATGTCTTCCACCTTCGCTCTCTCTATGCTGGTATCCACTAAGATATAGGAAGGGGAATTTTTTCCCATCTCAATGCGGTTTTCTACTTGAAGTGTGCCATCTTTTAACTCTACCTCTGGCAATCCTTCCGTTACAAATTGATCGTAACCTCCCACACTGCTAAAAAAGCCTGCTACGGGAACTACGAAATTCATAACAGCCAGACAAAACATCAAAAAAATCGTATAAAAAATCACGCTTCTTCTTTTTTGCTTTAATAATCTTCCATATTTGGAAGGCTGTACACTGTAAATAATCTGGTCAAAAAATCCCAGCTTCTGTTTTTCCTGTTCCATATGATTGTTCTTCCTTCTGTTTACATTTTGTAAATAATACTGTCTGAAATCTCCTTCGCCTTGGCTTCTCCCTCTAAAATTTCAATGAGTTTTAGGGAAAAATCGATGGCTGTTCCCATGCCTCGGCTGGTAATTACCTGTCCATCCTGCACCACTGGCTCATATACATATTCTGCCATGGTCATCTTTTCCTCAAAACCTGGATAACTGGTGGCTTTTTTTCCTTCCAACAGACCAATCTCTGCCAAAATAGATGGCGCTGCACAGATTGCTGCCACATATGCTCCTGCACTGTGAAGTCCTAGTATCATATCCATCAGTGGTTCACATGCCAATAAATTGGTAGTTCCCGGCATACCTCCCGGAAGCACTGCCATATCCGCCATGGTTCCCTTAATCTCTTCAAAAAGAAAATCTGCCATCACAGAAATACCGTGGGCACCTGTCACCATCTTGTCCTCTTTTATGGAAACGGTCACTGCCTCGATGCCTGCTCTTCTCAATAAATCTACAACGGTAAGACCTTCGATTTCTTCAAAACCATCTGCTAGAAAAATGTACACTTTTTTCATGATTCATTCTCCTTTTCTAATCTTAGGAGCCGAAAAAGAACGGCTCCCTGTTTTTCTATTGTTGTAATATCTTGTTTTCTTCTCCTACCTTCTGCGTCTTGTATACACGCAAAGCACATTATAGCATAGTTCTATCTGTGTTTCATGATTTTTTTATGAATTTTACTATCTATTTCACATTTTTTGCAAATTCATTGGTAACCAGCTTTTCATAAGGGGCTTTTTCCTCCAATTCTCCTGCTTCCTCCAAAATATTTTGAAGCAGAGCAAAACTGTCTTCATCCAAAATAGGATTTTCTTTAAAGCTATCCTGTGCCGCATAGCGCTCCACAATTTTGGTCAGCAGTTCCTCCTTGGTATCTGGAAATTGAGGTGCAATTACCTTGGCAATTTCCTCTGCCTCCTGTTCCTTACAAAAATCCATTCCCCTTTGAATTGCATTGGTAAATGCCTGGATGGTTTCCTTATTCTGCTCCATATAGCTTTTTTGTGCACTAAAACAAGTATATGGAACATAGCCGGATTCTACTCCTAGGGATGCCACCACATATCCTGCTCCCTGTTCCTCCAACAGAGAGGCTTGAGGTTCAAATTCAACGGTGAAGTCTCCTGTTCCGCCTGTAAAGGCACCGGAAGTATTGGCAAAATCAATGTTTTGCACCAGATTAACATCCTTTTGCGGATCGATGCCCTTTAATTTTAGAACATATTCCAACACCATCTGGGGCATACCACCTGTCGTTCACTATACCATGTAAATCTTGGTCATATAGCGAGTTG
>CAYLUV010000189.1:0-2751 GCA_964386955.1 uncultured Lachnospiraceae bacterium | reverse complement strand
AGCGATTAGAAGAAGGATACCGGAAACTGCAATCAACGCCGTCTGCCAACGGAGCTTGCGCCGTTCCAGCTCAGCGCGCAGCATATTCTCATTCAGTACGGGCGGCTTATGCTGTTCAAAATTGTAAATCTGTTTCACAGCCAAGCACCTCCTTCAGTAGTTTTCTCGCTTTGCTTAATCGGGATTTTACGGTTCCCTCTGGGACTCCTAACACCTGTGCGGTAGCTGCAATGTCCATCTCCTCGAAGTAAAACAGGATCACAGCCAGCCGGAGCTTTTCCGGTAATCCGTCCACCGCTTCGTAGAGCGGTCCGTAGTCCGGGTTTTCCGGTGCCGGGACAGATTGCAGAAGCGTGTCTTTTTCCTCGTTAGTTTGGAAGTTTAGCAAAGGACTTCGTGTAATGCGCCGCAAGGTGTTCCGGTATGTATTGACGCAGATCTTCGTCAGCCACGGTTCAAACTCACGGCTTGGGTCATATTGGGATATGCTCTTGACCACCCGGAGCCATGTGTCCTGATATAGATCGTCTGCCTCAAAGCTGTTGGCGCAGAGAGACAGGCAAAGCCCATACAGACGCTTTCCGTATTGCCTAATGTATTGATCGATCAAGCTCTCTGCACCCCCCTTTCACTTACATATACAACGACCAAGGCCGATTGGTTCACTATTTCTGAAATAATTATAACATACATCATTGGAAAGATTGAATTGCTCACGATTGGGAACTTTTGGCCATTTTTTGCGTCTATATATACAAAGGCTTTATGCCTGATACAAGAAAAAGGAGGCTGCTGGCATGAAGCAGAAAAAGAAATGGATGATTCCTCTTTGTGTGATTGGAGGACTGCTTTTGGTTTGTGCAGGCCTCCTTTGGTATATGGTCAGTTATTCTCTGGATTTCTCGGTGGGTCGCTGTTTGGTGGCGGAGAATGGATCGTATATGTTCATCGACGGTAATTCGCCCATTGTCATGAGTAACCGCAAGGACAAAGAAGGTATGTTCGCTGACTTGGAGACGGGTGATAAGATCCTGCTTCTTCACGACGGCATTACGGAGTCTTACCCTGGCGGAACCGGAGCATACTGGTGCATGAAGCTGGAAGACGGCACGCAGGCCGACATCCCTGAGCAAGTTACGAAAGAACTTGCAGAACTCGGCTGGACCATAGTTGCCAATGAAGCAAATCCCAATGTCGGAGCCCCTGCGCCGGAAGCATACGCTTTTGATGCACAATACATCCGCACAGATGGGTATTCTGAGGAGCGAGCTTATCCTTACCATACCGTGATCAGTTCCAAAGCAGAGCTGGAGACCTACTATGAGGCACACAAGGATATCTATGACTTGGAGAGAATAGAAGTAGTTTACTCCGATACCTCCATCGGTTTTCTGGATGCCTGTGACAAGTATGATGATGCCTATTTTGAACGGCAGAATCTGGTACTGATCGTGCTGCAGGAAGGTAGCGGATCTATCCGGCATGAAATTACAGATGTGCGCCGCCACCGCATCGAGAACGGCGCTTCAGACGGATGGGATATTACGATAGACGTCAAAGCACCGGAAGTTGTGACTGATGACATGGCTCAGTGGCACCTGTTCCTTGAAGTGCAGATGGGCGACGTAATCAAACCCACCGATAAGGTGTGGGTCAACGGAGTATTGAGCGAGCGTGCACCTGCAGTGCCCGGTCTGGTGGGCATCAGCCGCACCCCGGCAACATACGCCTATCAGGACCCCTGGGGCTTGAAGCTGACCGCAAAGAATATCACCCCGTCCGGCTTGACCATTGTGTGTACACAGCAGGACGGCGAGCCTACCGGTGAACTGAATACCGGCAGCTATTATGGGCTGGAGGTTCTCCGGGACGGCGAATGGGTTGCGGTCGAGCTGCTTCCCGTGGAGGGCGAGCTTGCCTGGACAGCAGAGGCGTGGATGATCCCTGCAAACGAGGAGACCGAATGGGATGTGAACTGGAGCCGTCTGTATGGAGAGCTTCCTGCGGGTTCCTACCGGATCAGCAAGTCGATCACGGATTTCCGCGGCACCGGTGATTTTGATAAGAAAACCTATTATGCCGGTTTTGACATCGTAGATTGCACTACAGCAAACAGTATTGCCTACGAACACGATGGATTTGGTGTTAGTATCCCCCTCCTGTTTGGATGGGATTATCAGATTGAGGAGTGCCATGCTGATGGTATGAGTTATGGCATCAGCTTCCGGCCCGCTGGTGAAGATGGCTGGATCGACTTCCACTACTGGCCCACCTTTGGCGTCTGCGGCACCGGATTGGAAACCAAAGAATTCGGAAATGGCACCATGGGCACTTACGACGGCGGTAAGATTTGGAACTATATCAGCTATCCGGCCAGCAAGGGTAATTTTGTGGCAACGACTCATGGCGTGGCCGACTGGTGGGACAGCTACGGCGACGAGGCCTTGGGGATCATAACAGCAGCTATCTGCACAGATACCATCGTGGACTAAGGAGGAAATGCAGCATGAAAAGATTGATAGCACTGTGCCTTACGGCGGCTTGCCTGATTTCTCTGGCAGGCTGTGCGGGAGATACCAATATGGATGAAAAGAAACCCAACAATACTACATCGGCCTATGCGCTGGCTCTGGCCAGCTACCCGGAGATGGCTCCCTATCCCAACGAAATGGAGTATTTCGATGAAAAGACCGGTGAGTTTGACAGCGATAGCTTTGATGTGGTCTATGACGCATGGAAGGAAGATAGGAA
>CAYLUV010000188.1:0-2769 GCA_964386955.1 uncultured Lachnospiraceae bacterium | reverse complement strand
ATATAATATAATGAACTAAATATTTAGATAGAGATAACACCTTGTCATTTTATTTTAATTACTAGAAATATCCTATCTATATAGACTGAACATTTTGACAAGCATTCCGCAATTATCAATCTTTCACCCACAGATTGGAGGTGAATCTCCATGCTGGCAAAGCAAATGGCAGAATTTTTATTAAATGAACACGACAGTATTATCTATGTAACCGGAAAAGAGGATTATCGACTGGAATTTATGAATGCAAAAGCCAAAGAATTTTTTGGTCTTGATAAGGATGATACGTCCTATTTGGGACAAACTTGCTACAACCTCTTTTTTGGATGCGATACCCCCTGCGAATTTTGCACCAGACCGATCTTAAATCACGATGATTTCTATCGCTACGAAACCTACAATGACAAATTAAAGGAACATTTTTATCACCGTACCAAATTTATCACCATTGAAGGCAAAGAATATTATTTTAAGATTACCGATGTGTACACAGATCGTATTCAGCGCCAACTGGAAACAGAACACCAGCTGGAGACCCAGAACACTCTGCTTCGCTGTATCCGTACATTAACCGAAGAACCAACCACCAAAGCTGCTATCACCTCTCTCCTACAGATTGTAGCGGAGTATTACAAGGCAGACCGGGCATATCTTTTTGAAATCGATCACGAACTGCAAGAAGCATCCAACACCTATGAGTGGGTCAGAGCAGATGTATCTGCTGAAATCGATAATATGCAGAGGCTTCCCCTCTCCATTTTCTCCCACTGGATAGAGATTTTTAAAAAACAGCAAAAATTTTATCTTTCCAAATTGGAAGAACAGGAACATCTCGATTCTGAGACTTATGCCCTCTTACAAAATCAAAATATACAGAGTCTTATGGCTGTTCCATTGATTGCTAAGGGAACCATCACCGGTTTTATCGGTGTGGACAATCCAAGACAAAATTACAATGATTTCATGCTGCTTTCCTCTGTCACACATTTTATTTTGAACGACTTGGAAAAACGCAGTGTAACAGAACAATTAAAGAATCTAAGTTTCACCGACAGCCTTACCGGGCTTTACAACCGCAATCGTTATAACCATATGGTATCCGGACTGTTACAGAATCCACCTTCTGTCCTCGGTATTATCTATCTAGATTTAAATGGATTAAAGAAAGTGAACGATCAAGGTGGCCACAGTGCCGGAGATAACCTGTTACGGCGTACCGCTCAAATTCTTCTCTCCCTTTTCCGAGATGACACCTACCGTATTGGTGGGGACGAGTTTGTTGTCCTACTACCTCGTATACCAAAATTTGTATTTGATATGCGAATTGAAAAATTGCGTCAAAAATTTCAGGAAGCTGACATTCTCATTTCTCTGGGTTCTTGCTGGCGCGATCATAATGTCAATATCCTTCAGCAAGTAAAAGAAGCCGACCGACTGATGTATGAAGAAAAAAAAGAATATTATCGTCAACGTCTCTAAATAACTATGACATTTTTCTTTTCTCTCATTCTATAATTTCTTTCTATATTTTTGAGTAAAAGCTTATAATTTCGAAAAAACAAGCGATACTAATAGCAGAAATATAGAAAACAAAGGAGCAGTTACTATGAAAGCGACAGGAATTGTGAGAAGAATAGATGATTTAGGCCGCGTGGTGGTGCCTAAGGAAATCCGCCGCACTTTGCGTATTCGAGAAGGGGATCCCATGGAGATTTTTACCGACCGGGAAGGGGAAATTATTTTAAAAAAATACTCCCCCATCGGCGAAATCGGCAAATTCTCCCAGCAGTACGCCGACGCTGTCTCCCAGACTACCAAGCACATCGTTCTGGTGACAGACAAAGATCAGATTATCGCTGCCGCAGGACTTCCCAAAAAGGAAATCATCGGTGCCCACATCCACTCTGACTTGGAGCGGTGTATCCACCAACGTCAAAATCTCATTGCCAAAAAGACTGACAAGTCCTTTCTGCAGATTACTGCCATGGGAAACTTAGAATTTAACTCAGAAGCCGTCGCCACCATCATCTGCGAGGGCGACGCCATCGGTACCGTTATTCTCCTCTCTAACCGAGATGACTCCGTCACTGGCAACCCTGAGTTAAATTTCGCCATCGCAGGAGCCAATTTTTTAGGAAAACAGATGGAAAATTAAAAGAAAGCTATCAGATTCCTCCATAAGGTTCTGATAGCTTTTTGTTCTCTTTACACAGCAATTATCTAATATTCACTTCTATCCTTCCACATGACAAGTCTTTCCGGATGCTGACTCTATCTTTGCCAAAGTTCCCCGGAATCCTTCAAGTATTCCAAGAATCCCTGCAATCCCTCTACAATATCGTCATAAGTTTCATCAAAATTTCCTGTATACCAAGGGTCCGCAATATCACCTGGACGTTTTGTGTAGTCGAGCAGCAGATGAACCTTTCCATCCACATCCTTTCCTATTACACGCTCCAAATTTCTCAGGTTGTATCGCTCCATGATTAAAATATAATCATATTCCTTATAATCCTTCTTCGTAATCTGTCTGGCACTTCTTGGCCAAATTGGAATTCCTACCTCTTTTAACTTCCGGCGTGTGCCATGGTGTGTATCATTTCCAATCTCCTCCCGGCTGGTAGCCGCAGATTCAATGTGAAAATGGTCCGCCAGACCTTCTTCCTTTACCATATGTGTGAATATAAATTCTGCCATAGGGGAACGGCAGATGTTGCCGTGGCAGATAAAAAGTACCTTTATCATAGTTATCAATCTCCTTAAAATGCC
>CAYLUV010000187.1:0-2776 GCA_964386955.1 uncultured Lachnospiraceae bacterium | reverse complement strand
AATGGTGTAATGAATCTGTCTCCCGAAGGTTTCCCTCGAATTGCTCAGAAAGCCGTGGAAGGCGATGAAAGAGCAATTACTATCATTAATAAAATGAATGTTGCAAATAATCTCGGATGAGTAAAGTTTATTCGCCAGTGACGATGATGCAACAAACGCAATCTCATAAGTTTAGTTTAACAATGCAAAAAGGAGAATTGATATGGCAAACAATATTACAGCTCAGGAATATTTGGCAAAATCTGAAACAAAGCTTAGATCGTTTAAAAGAGAATGGGAAGCTTTTACTTCTGAGGTTCCTGATAAACTCATGAGCCTGATAAGAAGTGGTATTAGACCTTCCGTGTCCAGCAGCAGATCTGGGAATCAAATCGGTGTATCCTTGAGCTTTGAGAGCAATATGGATGCTGCAAAAAAATACATTGAACAAGTTAAAGAAAAGATAGAGAAAAAGAGTGGCGAAATTGAAAAACAAATCATGGGCATCGACAATGACCTTAAGGAATATATCGATGAAGGCATAGACAGCGATTTGTTTGCAAAGCTTGTAAAAAATCTAAATGATTGGATTTCTTATATTCCTAAAATGAGCTTTAAGATTAAGTCCGATCAAACTATCAATTTTGAAATTTCTGATGAGCTTCTCGCAATTAAGAAGAAGTGGGATAAAGTCTGCGCAGAAGAAACAAGGAAAAAGGAAGCAGAACAATACGGTGTTGCTCTTGCAGATCTCGACAAGCATAAAACATACTTGAATGCGAAGGCTCAAAAACTCGCAGCCAAAACCTCTACGGCTATGAAAAAAGCCGAAAAAGCTTTTGCATCGATCAAGGGATATCTTGACTCTGCGGATTTAGAAAAAGTTTGTGCATCTTCTGCTGCAGAATTGAAGTCAAAGGAAGACGAGGAAGCTCGCATTAAGAAAGAAAAGGAAGAAGCAAAAAAGCGTGAAGAGGCTGAACGCTTGAGAAAAGCAGTGGAAGCGTATGAAAAAGAAGTTGCTGAAATTAACAAAGCAAAAGCTGAGTATATTTCTTCCGAAACAAGCAAGATTGAAAAAAAGTATTCCGATGCGCTCTCTAAACTAAAATCAGAATATAAAACCGCTTGCAGCCAAAACAAGGATGATGCAGAAAAAAACTCTTCAGAAAAGGCTCGTCTTGAGAAAGAACTCGAGGATGCTGGTTTGTTCGCATTTGGGAAGAAAAAGCAATTGCGTCTGGATATTGAGGCGCTTGCCGAAAAGATTCGTCAATTGACCAATGAAAAAAATAAGCTTGATGCAGATTACGAGTCTGCGCAAAAACAAGAGAAAAGCATCTACGAATCTTCTTTGAAGGTCGTTCCGATGACCGCTGGCAAAAAATATGCGCTGCCTGAGGATCCTCGCAAGTAAGGAGTATGCTATGAGTTGGAAAGATTATGAGTTTGAAATACCATTGGAAATCTCGTTTCCAGAATCTATTGTTTCCGAGAATTTAGATTGGATCTCGGATTGTGAAGAAGATGATGTTTTTGGATTAAATCCCGTGTGTTTTCAAAACAAAAATCAATACGATGCTGCTTTGAAACTGTGCAAAGCATGTGCAGGATGGTTTTGTTTTGAAACAGATGAGGAGAAAAAGTTAGTGATTGAATCTGCCAGAGCGGTAGTATCTGCAAAGGCAAAAGGTCCAATGTCGTACTTTAATATTTGGAATAATACTTTCGATTGGGTTTCTGCATTGAGAGACAACAATGAAGAATATACCAATCAATTATATGATATTGATTCCATTTGGCAGTTATTTCAAAGAATAGCCCAAAGAAGTTATGTAGAAAAGGCCGACTGCTTTGAGTGGTTAATAAGCTTCTTTGCCGAATATTTGCAGTATGATATTCATAATGAACTGCAAAACAGCTATGTTCAATGCTACGATAACCATATTGAATCAATCTTATATTTGAGACCAGACCATGCGGAAATTTTGACTACAGGATATACTTCACTTACAGCAGATAACGCCGCTTCCTTGTCTGGTGCAGCCGCTGGATTAATTCGTATGGGTAAACGTGAATTTGGTATTCGTTTGTATACTAAATTGTTTGATATGGCATGGACAGGGAAATCGACTACTGACGAAAAAAAGAATGTCGTTGACAACTTCTTGGCCAGACTATCTGCAGGCTACGAAGGTGATCCATATATTGACGGCGAAATCGCTTCAATACTGAAACAGCAAAGCACAAAATACTCAGACGCTAACTGGACTGCCAAGATTAAGGCTACACTTGGAAGAAATTCTTTCTGAGAGTTAGACGAAAACATTAAAACTACTTACCGCAAAGAGGGAGATGTATTCGTGCATCTCCCTCTTTACGAAAACACTTGTGTTCCAATTGGAACACAGAGAGGAGTGTTCGCAAATGAAAATTATACACCTATCTGATCTTCATTTAGGAAAACGTGTTAATGAATTTTCTATGCTGGAAGATCAGGAATATATCCTAACAAAAATAATCAATATTATAGATGAGCAGAAGCCACATGCTGTTATGATCGCCGGTGATGTTTACGACAAATCTGTTCCATCTGCCGAAGCTGTGGAGCTGTTCGACGATTTTCTGGTGCGCCTGTCCAAACGCGATCTGAAAGTCTTTGTCATCAGCGGCAACCATGATTCTGCCGAGCGGATTGCGTTCGGTGGCCGCCTTATGGACAAAAGCGGTATCTATATGTCCCCCGTGTTTAACGGGAAAGTGGAACCCATTACGCTTGAAGATGAGTTTGGAGAAA
>CAYLUV010000186.1:0-2795 GCA_964386955.1 uncultured Lachnospiraceae bacterium | reverse complement strand
TTTTTAAGTAGGGATAAGAAGAGATGTTCCACAGAGATATATTCGTCTCCCATAGCCTTCGCCTCGTCCTCCGCATGAATCAGCACTTTATTCAAATCCTGTCCCACATAGACCTGTCCGCCGGAAACCTTCGGCTTTCCATTCAACTGCTGTTCCAATCTGCTCTTTACTACATCCAGAGAAATTCCCATCTTCTCTATTAATTTGCCGATCAAACTGTCCTCTAAGGTCAGTAAGCTATACAAAAAATGTTCCTGTGTAATCTCCTGATTGCCATAATCATAGGCCAACTTCTCACAATTGTTCACTGCCTGAATGGAATTTTGTGTAAATTTGTTTATATTCATACATCACACCTCCTGTGCTATTATGTGTTATTTTGTAAAAGATGTTTCACAAAAAGAAGAAGTTTCCTCATCCCCTTTGTTCTATTCGTAATATAACACTTATTTTAGCACTCGTCAACCCCAGTGGCTAACAATTTTTCAAAAAAAGAGAAGGCCATCGCTTGCGCGACAGCCTTTTCTTTTCGTTTTCTAGATTATCTTATGAAATAATACAAATTATTCTGCGATATCAGCGTACATGAAGTACCAGTATCCTCTAGGAGAATGCCAAGCACCCTGAACTTTTTCGCTCATCAGATAGAAGTCGCTGTAGTATGCTAATGGAATACAAGCACCTTCGTTGATGATAATATCTTCTGCTTTGTGAAGAGCTGCGGAACGTTCTGCTGCATCTGTTGTTGTACGGGATAAATCGATAGCTTCATCAAATTCTTTGTTGTTGAATTTACCATCGTTGTTACCGTTTGTAGAGTAGAATAATTCTAACTGGTTAGAAGCGTCTGTGTAGTCACCTACCCAACCGTTACGAGCAATTTCAAATTCACCGTTACGTCTCATAGATGTGAACTGACCCCATTCAACTGTTTCGATATTCATAGTAATACCGATTTCAGCCCAAGCCTGCTGTAAATGTTCAGCAACTTTTTTGT
Source organism: uncultured Lachnospiraceae bacterium (assembly GCA_964386955.1). Classification (GTDB taxonomy): domain Bacteria; phylum Bacillota; class Clostridia; order Lachnospirales; family Lachnospiraceae; genus SIG292. The sequence goes on along the minus strand of CAYLUV010000186.1, from coordinate 1,798 downwards.
GGTATGAATCATCGTTAGTAGAATATGTGATTGTAGGGAAGTCTTTACCTTCTGGATATCCAGCTTCTGCTAATAACTTCTTAGCTTCTTCTACGTTTGCTTCGTAGTCTTCGCTATAATATGCGTTACCACCGTTTGCACCATCGATGAAAGAATTTCCTTCTGCGTCAGTCCAACCAGGACCCATGAAGTTGTATGCTGGTGTATATGTACCCTGCATAACTGTGTTTGCAACGTAATCTCTGTCGATTGCTAAACTTAATGCTTTACGTACTCGTGCGTCTTTGAATATTTCTTTTTCTGTGTTAAGAGAAACGTAGTATGTTCCGATCATAGGATCAACGTGGAATTCTTTGTTATCAGATAAACTTGGAACTTCGTCTGTTGGAACGTCCTTGATCATAAGCGCTTCACCTGTCTGATATGCAGAATAAGCAGCGTTAGCATCTTCCATTAATAAGAATTTGATGCTGTCAAGCTTGATAGAATCTGCATCCCAGTAGTATTCGTTCTTGCTCACTGTGATATGAGAACCAGGAACCCACTCTGTAATGTGGAAAGCACCGTTGGAAATATATGTTTCAGCCTGTGTAGCCCATGTTTCGCCATTCTTTTCAATAGTAGCTTCCTGTACAGGAACTAATGTAGCAAATGCTGCAAGACTACCAAAGTATGTACATGGTTTTGCAAGTTCAACAACTAATGTTTTTTCATCTGTTGCTGTTACTGCAAGAGCGTCAAGATTTCCGTTGATGGCATCGTCATAACCTTTTACTGCATTTAATACTGTTTCAGCGTATGGAGCTGCTGTTGCAGGATCACATACACGTTTCCAGCTGTAAACGAAATCGTTTGCAGTTAAGTCTGAACCATCAGACCATTTGAGGCCTTCACGAAGATGGAATGTCCATGTAAGACCATCTTCAGATGTTTCCCATGTTTCTGCACAACCTGGGGCAAGCTGTTCATCCTGATCGATAATTTAAAGACCATCAAAAAGGTGAAGGATCATGTTACCACCATCACTGGCAGAGTTAAGAGCTGGGTCAATAGTTTCTGGGTCTGGACCGATTTCAACAACTAACTGTTTTCCGCCAGTTGCAGAATCGCCGCCTTTATCGGCGTCGTCACCCTTACTGCCGCCACATCCGATTAAAGATGTTGCAAGCATAGCCACTACTAATACGAGTGCAAGCATTTTCTTCTTCATAAGAAAACCCTCCTTTAATTTTTTATAACAAACCACTGTTGTGGAATTGTCCGATGAAAATTAGTTTACCTTGTCCAAATGGTGACATGCTGCGTAATGTCCTTTGGAAATCTCCTGCATCTGTGGTTCCTCACATGCACAACGCTCATCTGCGTATGGACAACGTGTACGGAAACGACATCCAGATGGTGGATTCAGTGGACTTGGCACATCTCCTTCCAGAACAATACGTTTATTTGCTCTGGCAATCTTTGGATCAGCAATTGGAATGGCAGAAATCAGACTTTTTGTGTATGGATGTGCGCTGTGGAAGCACAATTCATAGCTGTCTGCAATCTCAACCAGTTTGCCAAGGTACATAACACCAATTCTGTCTGAGATATGTTTTACGACAGAAAGGTCATGGGCGATAAAGAGGTAAGTCAGTCCCATCTTCTCCTGTAAATCTTCAAACATATTTACAACCTGTGCCTGAATAGAAACATCAAGAGCAGAAATTGGTTCATCACATACAATAAATTCTGGGTTTACTGCCAATGCGCGGGCAATACCAACACGCTGTCTCTGTCCACCAGAAAACTCATGTGG
>CAYLUV010000185.1:0-2837 GCA_964386955.1 uncultured Lachnospiraceae bacterium | reverse complement strand
GTTCTGAAGGAACTGTATATCAATGGGAAAAAGGTAAAAAAATAAGAGACTGAGAAATCTTTGGTATAATGGATGGCTCCATCATACCAAAGATTATATCCCCTTATGAGAATCTATTCCAGACACTCATCAAGTTCACGCATCAGCAGTTCCTTATCAAGATGCTGCCCGATAAAAACTATTTTCTGCATACGGTCGCCATATTTATCATCCCAATCCCGCAACAAGCCAGGTTCCTGGCGCATGGCCTCTATCAGTTCCTCCTCAGGTGCCGTGGCATACCACAAACCGGCTTCCTTCAGTTTTTTCTGCACTCCGGCCTGCTCGAAAAGGAAAGACATGTCACTAATATTGCTTAAATAAAAGACACTGAGAAATGGAGAGTGCAAAAAATGACAGGAGATAGAACAATATCTACCTATTATGGAAAGCAACTTAATATATATGATCTGGCGAAGAATGGCGCCCTGGATGATTTGCAGGAGAAGCTGAGTATGATCAGCGGTATGGCATTTTTGACGGTGGATTTTCGCGGGGAGCCAGTGACAAAGCCGGCAGGATTTACTGGATTTTGTACAGCCAGAAGATTAGGGAAATGTTCCGGGAAGAATTGTTGTCTATCCAATGCCTTGGGAGGAGCAGCGGCAGCCATCAGCAATGAACCATACTATTTTTGCTGCCCCTGCGGATTGTTGCATCTGGCAATCTCCATCGTGGTAAAGGAACAATACCTTGGTACGCTGATTGGCGGACAGGTAAAATGTGAAGATGCAGGACAGGTGGATGATTTTGGACAACGGCTTCCGAAGGGAGAAGACTGGAGGGAAGATAAAGAGCTTAACCGGGCTTATGAAGAAATTCCAGAGATATCCTTTGCCAAGATCAAACAGGTGGCAGAACTGGCAAAGTTATATATCGAGCAGCTTTGTGAAAAGATGGCGCTTCTTTTGGAAAATGGACAGCAGGATGTGGAGGAGATGGTCCATCTGCAAAGGGAAAAGAGCGTAGAACCTGCAGCGGCAAAACTGCCAGAGGATAAGAAGAAAGCAACTGTTCCAGAGGAAACTGTTTCAAAAGAAAAAGATCAAGGGGAACCAGAGGATGGAAAGGGAGCCTTAGCAAAAAGTATTCAGGAAAAAAAGATTGTGGGTACCTTCCGCCTTTGCAGAAAACTTTCCGCAGACATCTTCAGTCTCTACTATAAAGAAGGGGAACGGCAGGAGGAATTGGAGAAATTGGCTCGCTACGGCGTGAATTTTATTGGAACCATGGCAGCGGGCAAGCAGGAACATTACGAGAAAAAATATCAGTTGGTGCCGGAGATTCACAAATATCCCTGTATTGCAGAGGCATTTTTACATTTTTTGATACAGGATGTGTATCGGGTGCAGATGCTGTCCAAGTATCCGCAATTTAACGTAGTCATTTCCTATGTACATAATCATATGGATAAGGAGATTACATTAAATGAGGTGGCTGAAGTGGGAGCGATGAGTACTGGGTATATTACAAGGATATTTAAGCGCTACTACGGAATCGGTGTGGTGGACTATTCCCATTTGATTAAGATTTTGTGGGCGAAACTTTATCTGGCATGTACAGAACTTAGCATTACGGATATATCCTACAGTCTCGGTTACAACGATCCGGGCTATTTTGGAAAGGTATTTAAAAAATATGAGGGAATGCCTCCTTCCTTTTATAAGAGAAGTTACGATTGTCAGGGATACAATATCAATGACAGTTTTCGACAGTTAATGAAATAGAAATATTGGAAAGGTTTGTTTACATAGCGTTAACAAGCCTTTTCTTTTTGAGTTAACATAGGGTGTGATACATTAATATCGTTCTCGAGAAAAGAACTGGGCAGAGAACCAGAAGATAGGAAAATGAAATGAGTAAGAACATATCTGCCCAGCATACAGAAAAGTGAAACAACAGGAGGAACATAACCATGAAGATGAAAAAAGTGTTGAAAGTATTAACAGTAGCATGTCTTATTGCAGCAATGGCAACAGGATGCGGCAGTACAAAAGGTGCCAGTGAGGAAACCGGAAGTGCAGCCCAGATAAAAACTGAAAGCCAGGCAGGCGGTACCGTAACCACCGATGGTTCTACTTCTATGGAAAAGGTAATCGGCTTTTTAAAGGAAGCCTATATGGAAGAAAATAAGGATGTCAAAGTAACATACAATCCAACCGGATCCGGCAGCGGTATTCAGGCGGTGCAGGAAGGCAGATGTGACATTGGACTTTCTTCTAGAGATTTAAAGGAAGAAGAACAGGCAGACCTGGAGGGAACTGTAGTGGCTATCGACGGAATTGCGATTATTGTAAATCCTGAAAATGCAGTGGAGGATCTGACAATCGAACAGATTGCTGCACTTTACAAGGGTGAGATTACAAATTGGAGTGAAGTTGGTGGAGCAGATGCCCCAGTGGTATTAATCGGCCGTGAAGCTGCTTCTGGAACAAGAGATGGCTTCGAATCCATTACCGGTACTGAAGATGCTTGCCAGTATGCTCAGGAACTTACTTCCACTGGTGACGTGGTACAGACAGTAGCTTCCAACCCAAATGCTATCGGTTATGCTTCTGTAGCTTCCGTAAAAGATACAGTAAAAATGGTGTCTGTAGAAGGTGTTACACCAACAACAGAGACAATTCAGGATGGAACCTATAAAATTCAGAGAAACTTTGTTTTCGTAACAAAAAAAGGAGCAGAACTTTCCGAAACAGCAAAAGCATTTTTCGAGTTTGCAACATCTCCAGCAGCAGATACATTGATCGAGCAGGCAGGTGCTGTTCCAGTAGCAAGATAAGGACGAGGGATAGAAA
>CAYLUV010000184.1:0-2853 GCA_964386955.1 uncultured Lachnospiraceae bacterium | reverse complement strand
GAAGCAGATATCTTTTTGTAAAGATTTGGCAGAAACACTGGACATTTGGGACCATCAGATGGTAAAATATGGAGAGTGTATTATTAAAATTAGGGATACTTTCGTCAAAGATTTAAATGTTATTATTTCTGAGATACATGAGAAATTGACAGGGGGACGAGAGCATCTCTTTTTGGAGTATGAACCAAACATTACTGTGGATGAATACGAAGAGAAACTTCAAAAAAGAAGGGAAAGAGACATTCGAATTATGTCAACTTCTGTGGGACCTCATCGGGATGACATTAGCTTTTTAGTAAATGGCATGGATATCCGAAAATATGGTTCACAGGGACAGCAAAGAACAGCGGCCCTTTCTCTCAAACTGGCAGAAATCAAGCTGGTGGAGAGAGTCATTCACGATAAACCCATTTTATTGCTTGATGATGTTTTGTCTGAACTTGATGGAAACAGGAAGAATTATTTGATGGATAGCATTTCCGGTATACAAACGATCATTACTTGTACAGGTTTGGATGAATTTGTGGAGGGAAGAATATCCATTGATCAGGTATATAGAGTAAAAGAAGGTAAAGTTTATTTATAGATGTTAGGAGGAACAGACAATATGGGCACAAGTGTCAATGAAGGACAGGAATATGGAGCCGACCAGATTCAGATATTGGAAGGTTTGGAAGCAGTTAGAAAGCGTCCTGGTATGTATATTGGCAGTACCTCTAGCAGAGGATTGCATCATTTAGTATATGAAATTGTAGATAATTCCGTGGATGAAGCATTGGCGGGCTATTGTGATACCATCGTTGTTACCATCAACGAGGACAATTCCATTACTGTAAAGGACAATGGGCGAGGAATTCCAGTTGGAATCAACGAGAAGAAGGGAATTCCTGCAGTAGAAGTTGTATTTACGATTTTACATGCCGGCGGTAAGTTCGGAGGTGGAGGATACAAGGTATCCGGAGGTCTCCATGGAGTAGGTGCGTCTGTAGTAAATGCCCTTTCCAATTGGCTGGAAGTAGAAATTCACAAAGATGGAAAGATTTATAAACAAAGATATGAGAAGGGAAAAGTAATCCATCCGCTGAAAGTAGTTGGGGAAACGACACATCGCGGTACAGTGGTACATTTCCTTCCAGATGATACAATTTTTGAAGAGACTGTATTTGATTTTGCAACCTTAAAACAGCGACTTCGTGAGATGGCATTCCTTACCAAGAACTTAAAGATTGTTCTTAGGGACAAACGTGAGGAAGAGATGAAGGCACTGACCTTCCACTACGAAGGCGGTATCAAGGAATATGTAGAATATTTGAATAAGAGTCACGATGCCCTGTATCCGGATATTATTTATGCGGAGGGACAAAAAGGAGATGTGTATGTGGAAGTTGCTATGCAGCACAACACTTCCTACAACGAAGGACTCTATAGTTTTGTTAATAATATCACCACACCAGAGGGTGGAACTCATCTGGTTGGTTTCAAAAATGCCCTGACAAAGACCTTCAATGAATATGGGCGTAAAAATAAAATATTAAAAGACAGCGAACCAAATCTGAGCGGAGAAGATATCCGAGAGGGATTGGTGGCCATTGTCAGTGTAAAGATTCCAGAACCTCAGTTTGAGGGACAGACAAAGCAAAAACTGGGAAACAGCGAAGCTAGAGGTGCCGTAGATTCTTTAGTAAGTGAAAAACTCACCTATTATCTGGAACAAAATCCAACTATTGCCAAATCTATCTGTGAAAAAGCTGTTCTTGCGCAGCGCGCCAGAGATGCAGCTAGAAAGGCGAGAGATTTAACCAGAAGAAAAACAGCCTTAGACGGCATGAGCCTCCCAGGAAAACTGGCAGACTGTTCCGACAAAAATCCAGAAAACTGCGAAATTTACATCGTAGAGGGTGATTCTGCCGGTGGTTCTGCAAAGACAGCACGTTCCCGTGCTACTCAGGCAATTCTTCCCCTTCGTGGTAAGATTTTAAACGTGGAGAAGAGCCGTTTAGATAAAATTTTGGTGAATGCGGAAATTCGTGCCATGATCACTGCATTTGGTACAGGTATCCATGAAGATTTTGATATTAGCAAACTTCGTTATCACAAGATTATTATTATGACCGATGCCGACGTGGACGGCGCACATATCGCCACCTTATTGTTGACATTCTTATATCGTTTTATGCCTCAGCTGATTGAGGATGGATATGTATATTTGGCACAGCCACCACTGTACAAGGTGGAGAAGAACCGCAAAGTATGGTATGCATACAGTGATGCAGAATTGAATAAGATTCTCACCGAGATTGGAAGAGATGGAAATAATAAGATTCAGCGTTACAAAGGTCTTGGCGAGATGGATGCAGAACAGCTTTGGGATACCACCATGGATCCAGCGAAACGTATTCTGCGCCGTGTGGTAATTGATGAGGCAAATGCATCTGAACTGGATATTGTATTTAATACTCTCATGGGGGACAAAGTAGAACCTCGTAGAGAATTTATCGAAGCCAATGCCAAATTTGTTCAGAACTTGGATGTGTAATCTATTTTTTAGATGGAGAATCCAATAGAAAGTAAGAAATAGGGGAATAAAATGGACGAATCTACTATTTTTGATAAAATACATGACATAGATTTGAAAAAGACTATGGAAAGTTCTTATATCGACTATGCCATGAGTGTTATTGCCGCCAGAGCTCTCCCAGATGTTAGGGATGGTTTGAAGCCGGTACAAAGAAGAATTTTATATGCGATGATAGAGCTGAACAACGGTCCGGACAAACCACACCGTAAGTGTGCCCGTATCGTTGGTGATGCCATGGGTAAATACCATCCACATGGTGACAGCTCTATCTATGG
>CAYLUV010000183.1:0-2858 GCA_964386955.1 uncultured Lachnospiraceae bacterium | reverse complement strand
CTTATGATATTCGATAAGCATGCAAATCTAAAATATAAATTTGGAAACAGACATTTCTGGGCCGAGGGATACTACGTGAGCACAGTGGGACTAAATGAAGCCACCATACGAAAATATATCGAAGAACAGGAGAAACACGATATTATGACGGATAAGCTTAGCAGGAAAGAATGGGATGACCCTTTTAAGGGGTAGAGGTGAAGTAGTACTAACGCCCTTTTAAGGGCAGCAACGAGGGAAAAGCATAGTGGCTGGAGCGTAAAGCGAAAGCCAGCGCCTTGAGACGCTGGCCTAGTGACAAGGGCTTATAGCCCTGTGAAAACCACCCGTTTGACGGGTGGTAGTTATTTATGGACTTAAATCTGTTGAGGGGAAATTATTTTACTGTCGATTAATAAATAGAGATTCTGTTATAGATATAGAAAATGCTGAAGAAAATTACCGGAAAAAGTAGTTCTGATTTGTTATCAAAAAGGTAATATTACGGTAAGTATTATTGAAGCATGTGTAGCAGAGGAAAATGTAATGAAGAGGATATATGCATAGGAATTTTCTAAAATTCAAGAGAAGAAAGAGGGTTAAAGTGTAATCATGATAAATAAGAGTATATTTTGGTTAAACGTACAGTAGTAAAATATGATTAAATCACAATTATGGTATGCAAAAATAAAAAAAGATACAGCATAAGTAAAACAAAATCTATAACACATGGAAGGTGAATTCTGCCCATTTCTTTTCGACGGTAAGTTTACGCTATCCCTGTGAATGTAATTAATTGACAAAGGAATGCACTAGTGATAGAATGGAAAAAAGCTTGATAAATTAAGGAAGGAGAGTGTATATATCAAGTTGTGAAATGACTTAAATTAGGTGGCAAAAGAGTAATTGACAATAGTATAACATAGGAGGAACAAAATTAAATGAAGAAACAAGTGAGAAGGATATTGACATTAATTATGGCTATATCTTTGACTATGTCTGTGGTGCCAATTAGAGCTGAAGCAAAAAAAACAGATGATGCGGGGAATAATACGACTATAGCTGGTGCTATGAGCGGCGGAGCAGTAGATATTGAGGCTCAGCCAATTCAAGATGTAGTTGAAGATACTGCAGTTTCAAAAAAAGATTTTGAACGAGCTGTTGAACGAAGTGTTTATAATACAGCGGAAGTGACAAGAATAGATTTATCAGAAAGTAACATGAAAAATGAAGACGCTAAAAGAATTGTTGATCGTGTTTTGGAGAATACCAATGCTGCGTCTTTAGTAGATGTGAGTTACGATACTGAGAATAATGGTGATGTAACATCTGTTGATGTACATACAGATGTTGCTTATACAAAAGCGGTGGCAGAGTTAGAAGCTATTGCTAAGAATGATTCAAGAGTGACTGAAGAAGAGTTGGAAAGTGCGAAAGAAAATTATGCTAAATTGCAGGTTTACTATGAAGCAAATCCAGATTACTTTGGCTTACCAGTTCCGTTTTTTACAGTGAAGGATGAGAAGAACGGACCGATTAGTGCACTTGTTTCAGTAATTGCGTGGGGAGCTACAGCTGAGTGGATACAAGCAGATTACTTATCTGTAGCTGATGTAAATCAGATTATTGATGGTTATTTTCAAGTTTTGTATGCCTGTGTGGGTACGGAAGAAGAACCAGGTTATTATCGAGAGGCCATTATCAAGGCGAGAGATGAAGCATTGGCTCAAATTGATGATGGTATGCAGACACCGGAAGAGAAGATGCTTGCGCTGAATGATTGGCTTGCGGATAGATGTAAGTTTGATATGGCACAGATGGATCTTCCAGAAGGCTATGTCCGGGATGAGAATGAAAATTTTGCATATATGGTTGAAACAACATTGTTCGGAGCGCTGGTTGGATCTGATTATCTCATGTCACAGGGACAAATAGTGAACCCTATGAGCATGTGTATTGGATATACTGCCGCTTACACCTATTTAGTTCAGTGTGCTTTCCCAGAGATATACAAGAAAGAAATAGCGACAGGTGGAAGTGCGTGGAAAACGAAAGAGGAATTAGTGACTTTAACCGATGAAGGTATGTTGGAATCGAATGAACATATAATTGATTTTGCAGAGATCAAGTGGGATGCCAATGTAACGTTGTTAGGTGAAGATAAGAAATTTGAAGAAACACATTATTTTAATGCTGTAAGAACGAATCCTGAATCTGATACATGGTATTACATTGATTCTTGCTATAATGACATTTATGTGGAATGTATGGGACGTAACCGTGTGGAAACAGATGGAAATATGACACATTCTTATTTCCTTGTCAGCAATTCTACACTAGAACAGCAGTTTGATGGAAATTACAGTGGAATTGACTGCCTGTATAAAGAGAATATGAACGACACACAATATGAAGATGCATGGTTTACCGCAGCTACGGGTAAAATTGAGACTGATGGAGATTATTATTATTATGTGAAGAATTCAGCAGCTGATGCTAGTGATAGTATGAGTGATCTTCTTAGTAAAAAAGATGAAAATCAGTTAGTAGCTGTGAAGCGAGGAGAGGGATTTGATTTCATTAAAGCAGAACCACAGCTTCTTATTGACTTTACAAAATGTGAGAATTCACAAACATTAGATGGTCAGTTAGTGGAAAACTCAGGGATAGAGTTGGTGAAGTATGCGGAAGAAAAGAAACTGGATCAAAATTTTTCTTCCATCGCGCATACGGTAGCATATGACAGTGGAAAATTATATTTTAATGTAGCAAATATCATTTTTACATATGATATTGAAACTGGTAAGATCGAGAAGTTTAAAGAGTATAATCAAGTAACTGCAGTTAAGAATAAAAATATTGCGTTTACTGGTATGGCG
>CAYLUV010000182.1:0-2903 GCA_964386955.1 uncultured Lachnospiraceae bacterium | reverse complement strand
TCACAAGACCTGCAATCTGTCCTGCCATCATGGAACCTTCCTCCAGATTTCCCTCCTGCACTGCTTTTCTAAGGGAACCAAGGGTAAGTAACTCCAATTCCTCAAAACTGCATCCCTCTTTTTCCATCTGCTGATACTTTCTCGTCATCTGATTTTTCAGACTTCTGGCGGGATGACCAGTGGAACGTCCCGTCACTGCGGTATCGATATCCTTGGCCTTCAACACCCTTTTTTTATAATTTTCATGAATCTGACATTCCTTTGCTGCCAAAAATCGAGTTCCCATTTGTACGCCTTGCGCTCCCAGCACTTTTGCTGCCACAAAGCCTCTGCCATCTGCAATTCCACCTGCCGCAATCACCGGAATCTCCACCGCATCTGCCACCTGTGGCACCAACGCCATAGTAGTGGTCTCTCCAATATGTCCGCCAGATTCGCATCCTTCTGCAATCACCGCATCTACCCCCTGACGCTCCATCATTTTCGCCATAGCAACGGAAGCTACTACTGGGATCACCTTAATTCCCGCTTCCTTCCATGCCTTCAGATAAGGTCCTGGATTTCCTGCCCCTGTGGTAACCACTGGAACCTGTTCCTCCACCACAAGGCGGGCAATCTCTGATGCATGTGGACTTAACAGCATGATATTTACTCCAAAAGGACGGTCTGTCACCTCTTTTACTTTTCTGATTTCCTCTTTCACCTGTTCATAAGAAGCATTGCCGGCACCAATGATCCCCAGACCTCCACCATTAGAAACGGCGGCACACAGGGTATGCTCTGCTACCCATGCCATGCCGCCTTGAATGATTGGATATTGAATGCCCAGCAACTTCGTCATTGCTGTTTCCATTATTCTGTAATTCCCTTCTTTGTTAAATAATCTGCCACTGCCTGAATGGTAGTAAGCTGTTCCAGTTCCTCTGTCTCAATCTCGATATCATACTCGCTTTCCAGCTCAGAAATCAGTTCAAAAAGATCCAAAGAATCTGCCTGTAAATCCTTTTTAAAATCGGTCTCCGGCTTTAATTCTTCCTTGTTTACCTGTAACTGTTCTGCTGTAATTTCCATAATCTTATCTAACATATCTTTGTTCTCCTTTTTTCTTTTCCTACTTTTTTGTAACAAATTTCAAATGAAATATATTTGCCATTTTGTCATTGTTTCTTATGCTGCCATATTTTCTCTGTATTTTTTTACCAGAAAAAACACGGCTCCGGTGATGGCAACGGCTCCGGTAACAACTCCTGTCACCGCTGCAATCTTCTTTCCACTCCATCTTTGTTTGGCCTCCGGCCAAAGATTCTTTTCATCCAACTGTTCCAAATCTCCCTCCAGAAATTCCTCTTCCAATAAAGACGGATCCATCTGGCTAAAAATATCTACCAGACAATATTGATTCCAGGCTCTCATTTTCTCCACTCCTTCTCAAAACTTTCTCTGATTTTCTTTCTGACGCGAGATAATTTGCTGTCCACTGCATTTTCTGTCATATGCATGGCCAAAGCAATCTGCTTTGTACTCTGCATATAATAAAAACGTCGCATCACCAATTCCTTATCCTTTTTCTTCATTTGGGAAAGGATATTTTGAAGAACCTTCACGTCCTCCTTCTGCATCATCTCCCGTTCTGGATTTTGGCGGTAATCAATATAAGCATCCAGAATCTCCTCCGACTCACCATACTCCTGGTTCTCCTCCAGCGGTCGGATTTTTCGCAGATGATTCAGTGCAGTATTTCGTGTGATCACTTTGATGTAGGTCTTTAAACTGGCCTTTTCATAATCATATCCAGCGCCATGCATCCAAAGTTTCAGATACACATCATTCAAACATTCCTCAATATCCGACTCCCTCTGATATAAAATAGTGCCTGCGATATAGCGAATCAGCTTTTCATATTTTTCTTCTATTAAATTAATCGCTCTTTGGTCTTTCTCCTTCAAAAGTTTGACAATATAGCGGTCCACAACTGTTCTTCCTTTCTGCAGATTGAAGTTTATCACTTGCTTTCATTTACTTATACACAGGTTTTTTAAAAACCTTGCAAAATATTTTAAAAAACTTTTATGGAATTTTTGTGAACTTTATAAATCAACAATGAAACCTTCTAAACAGCGTAAGGTCCGGCAAAATGCCAGACCCTACGCTGTTTCTTATACGTATCTTTCGTTCAACAGTCTCTTTTCACAAATCATGATTATACAGTAGCAAGCCAATCCTTCACCTGTTGTACATTAACACCCATAGCCTCCGCCACCTGTTCTAATTTGACTCCGCCTTTTACCAACTTAATAACCATCTCCTTGGTTTGTTTCTCTGCCTTTTTCTCTGCCATTTCTTCTGCCAGCCATGCAATTTCAAAAACATGAATCTTATAGTCGTTCACAAACGAATCCAGATTAGCCGGAATCCGAAGAATCTCCTTCAAGTTCTTCGGATAATTCCATCTTTCCATACCAAAATAAAGCACAAGCGTCACCACTGGATATAATAATGAATTCTTTTCTCTCTCCATCAATTGACGCAAGCGGATCTACTACGTTTTTTCCTTGAAATAGCAACACATTCACAATATCAGCAAACACATCATTGTAATCTTCCAGAAAATCATAACATGTCCTTTTTACATTTTCAATATTTACTGTTATTTTTTGTCATTCCAATAAATATTTGTCAGAAGATGACTTTGAAAATTTTTTAGAATAAAACGTATAAAACAAGAACTCTTTATATGTGACAAAATTTTACGAAAAAATGGCTAAAAAAAAATGCCACCAAAAGGATTTCTCCCTTTGATGGCATTTTTTTCACTCTTTGTTACTTCAAATTAATAAATTTTATAAAATGACGTCCCTCCAGAATCTGCAGATATTTGATGATTCTTTCATAAAGAGGCTCTG
>CAYLUV010000181.1:0-3010 GCA_964386955.1 uncultured Lachnospiraceae bacterium | reverse complement strand
AATATATTGATTGCGTTATTGCAGCTGTAAGAAAGGAGTAGCATGATACCTAAAGTTTCTGTAATTATTCCTGTTTACAATGTAGAAAAATTTTTAAATAAATGCGTGAAAAGTGTTCAAAATCAGACTCTAAAAAATCTGGAGATTATTTTGGTGGATGATGGTTCTCCGGATCATTGTCCTCAAATGTGTGATGAATTGGAAGAAAAAGACGCAAAAATCAAAGTTATTCACAAAAAGAATGGTGGACTTGCATCTGCACGTAATGAAGGGATGAAGGTTGCTGCAGGAGAATACCTGTTTTTTTTAGATAGTGATGATTGGTTGGAAGAGAATGGCCTTGAGCATTTATGTGCTCTTGCAGACCGTTATGGAGTTGATTTTGTACGGTATCGTGCTATTAGGTCTGGATGGCCGGGGTTACCTGTAGATGCCCCATGTATGTTAGAAGAACCGCGGGAAATGGCGGGAGGATTTTATGATTGTGACCGCATAAAAAAAGAAATTTATCCTAGATTGCTTATAACTCCTCAAATGACATTTGGTCCAATTCTAGGAGCCTGGGGAGCTTTGTACCGACATGATTTTTTGAAAGAACATTCTTTGTCATTTTATGAAGATATCAGGTTCAGTGAAGATGTTTTGTTTAGTGCCAACGTTGTTAGATGTGCAAACAGTTTTTACTATGATGACAAGGCGGGCGTATATCATTATTTCTATAATCAGAATTCCATTTCTAAGTCTTTTAGAAGTGGAAGATGGGAAGCTTGTCAGAACTTGATTAGACGGGCATATGAGGATTTTGCAGAGGATAAAACGTATGATTTTTCAAAACAGTTAAACAGATTATCTTGGTTTTGCATTATGCTGGCATTGAATGAGAGAAAAAATCTCACAAGCAAAAAGGAGAGACGGGCATATTGTAAAGCTATAATGAAAGACAAATTAGTGAGAACGTGTGAACTTCATGCAAAGTGGTTTGATGTAAGTTTGAAGCAAAAAATATTGATGTATATGATAAAAAATAACCTGTGGTGGTTATTTGCTGAGGTATAGAAGATGGCAGATTTAGTCAGTGTTATTGTGCCTATTTATAATGCAGAAAAAACGTTACAAAGATGTGTCGAGTCTATTATTAATCAATCATATCAGGATATTCAGGTAATATTGGTTGACGATGGTTCTAATGATGCTAGCTTGGCATTATGTAAAAAAATTACAAATATTGATGTGCGCTGTATAGTGCTGGAAAAGAAAAACGGTGGAGTTTCATCAGCAAGAAATGTAGGTTTAGATGTTGCAAGTGGAAAATATATAATCTTCGTAGATAGTGATGATTGGCTCGCCGAAGACATGATAGAACGATATGTAGACTTGATGGTTGTATATAGCGCAGATATTGTTATTGGCGGTTTATCTGGAATTTCTGTTCAAAATCAAAATACTTTTATAAAGAAGGTACCGTTAGTTGGCAAACAGGATCGAAAATTATGGAATAGGATATGTGATTCTTCAGAAATATTTGGCTATATTGGTGGAAAGATGTTTAAAAAGGAAATCATAGATTCATATATCATTCGATTTAATGAAAATATGTATGCACAGGAAGATTTGAATTTTTGTCTTTCTTATTACGATGTGATTGACAATTTCTATCTTACCGATTATGTAGGATATAAGTATCTTTATGAAGGAGGAAAGAGAATTCCTCCGTATTGTGACTTTATACGAAATCAGCTAAAACTTCTATCTATGGCAGAAAAGAACTATGAATTGGAGAAAGAATCTTACAGTAATATCCAAGGTAGGATGGAAGGATATATCTATATGATGTTTTATGAAGCAAAAAGCAAGGAGGATATTTATAAATCCTATAATCAAATGAAACAAGTGGATGGGTTGGATGGGTATTTAAGTTGTTGTCGTTTTAAAGGCGAAATTAAGCATATCATTTCCTGGTATTTGAAAGGAAAATGTGAGAGAATATTTTGGTATTTTAAAATACGATGCCTAATAAAGAAACTAATGGGGAGAAATTGATAGAAGATGGATATTTCAGTTGTAATTATTAATTATAAAACTCCAGATTTAGTAATTGATTGTGTGAAATCAATTAAGGAATTAACAGAGGATATTACTTACGAAATTATTGTTGTGGATAATGCATCTCATGATAATTCACTAGAAATCTTGTCACAAGAATTAGGAAATGATATTCAGTTGATTGCATCGAGTACAAATCTTGGATTTGGAAAAGCGAATAATTTAGGGGTGAAAAATGCTTCTGGAGAGTATATTTTTCTTTTGAATTCAGATACAAGATTGATAAGCAATGCGATAAAGATATTATATGACTATGTTGTAACAGAAGAAAAAGTTGGCATTGTAGGAGGAAATCTGTATTCATATGATATGAAAGAAAATTCATCGTTTAGCATGAAATTTGATGATTTGGTTACAGTGAAAAAGCAGTCAACATGGACAAGTATAATTCAAAGTATCGTTGCAAGACAGTTTAGACAGAGATTTTACAGTAAGGAAAAGAATCGTCAATATGTATATAAAGATACGTTCAATCATACGGATCAACCAATAGAAGTTGGATATATTTTCGGAACAGATATGATGTTGTCTAGGGAGTTATATAATCAAGTGGAAGGGTTTGATCCGGAATTTTTTATGTATGCGGAAGAGGAAGAGCTTTCGTGGCGTGTACAACAAGCTGGATATAAAAGTGTAAATGTTCCGGCAGCGAAAATTATTCATTTGGATGGAGGCTCATTTAAAAGAGATGATTCCTTTAATTCAAGACAGTTTGGCATGAGAATGACAGGAACTATGACTTATTTTAAGAAGCGATTTGGAATGAGTGGGATGGAAGAATTCTATTTCTATAAAATGCTGCGACTGAAAAGAGAGTATAAATTAGCAAAAATTATGAGGCGTCAAAAGCTACTCGATTTGACAAAAGCGCAGATGAATTGTTTGGAAGAACAGTATAATATAATTT
>CAYLUV010000180.1:0-3081 GCA_964386955.1 uncultured Lachnospiraceae bacterium | reverse complement strand
TAGGCTCTCCTTGATAGAAAGATTCTCGCATTATACCATATCCACACGAATTGTGGCCGTACCCGTCATATTCTCGGTCAGACCGAAAAATCCACGACCCCGGATTCCCTGAAACGACGTTTACGCACAGTCGCGTTCACCGCATTCACGACGGCGTAGCGAGGGCACGTTTCCAAATGGTCGTTGATGATGGCTTCAACCTTCCGACGTGAAAGATTTTGCATCGCCGGCGTCCATACGTCCCACACCCTTTCCCTAGACGTTGGAATCTGTAAGACCGCCCTGGAAAGCGAGCGAAAACCCCAATGCCACCGCCGCGAAACCGCAGACGATACTGCCCAGCACATATGCGGCAAACACGCCCCAACGCCCCGTCTGTGCAAAGGCAAACGCCTCCTTCGTGAAAGTCGAAAATGTGGTGAAGCCGCCGCAAAGCCCAACCGTCAATGCAAGCCGTACAGACTCCGGCCACCCAAAACGGTCGCACCATCCACAGAGGAGGCCAAGGACGAAACTGCCAACGACGTTCACAACAAACGTCGTCCAATGGCACGTTGGAGTATCGACGCAAAACCCCGCCGCATAGCGCAACACACTCCCCAAGCCGCCGCCAACGAAAACACACATCCAATTCATAAAAACCGTTCCTTGCGCCGTTTCTTATACCTCACCCAACAAAACACGGCCGCCCACTGATTTGGAGCATCGCGAAATGGTCGGATCGAGGGGATTTGATCCCCTGACCTTTTGCACCCCAACCCAGTCGGACGGCAGTACCGCCACGGACTGGGCGGGAGCATATGGCATTTTGCTGGACTTTCGGGACACGCCCGAAGCCAGGCCAACCCATGGACAACCGCCTGTTGGTGCTTTTGTTGGCAAGCCTGTCCGGCACCCGCCGAACGGGCTTCCGTTCGCCGCCCATTATACCACGGACTAGCGGGGACTATCAAGTACTAGCGCGGACGCATTGACGCACGGGCGGGCGTTAACGGCGGGTCACGGTTCGCTGGGCGCGGGCGGGGCGGCAAGGCGACGCAGGATCGACCGCGCCGTCATCTCGTTTATTTCACGGTGGCGCGACGCGTGTCCTGCAAGTCTCCGTCGCGGATTGCGTCACGGATGTCGCGGAGCATGTACTGGAGTTCGTCGAGCGTATGCCCCTGGGTCATGTAGTCAGGGTAGTCGTTCCAGTATCCGAGCCACATGCTGTCCTTCGGGTCTTGCCAATACGTGTATGATGCGCTCATTTCCTTCTCGTCCTTTCGCGTCCAGTGGGATTCTTGATTTTCCCTGACGCCCATACAACGCCCGCCCGCCTACCGTTTCGGCTTCGGCATGTTGCAGGCGTTGAAGATGCTTACCAGCGTCCCCTGCCGCAGCGGGCGGTTGCCATGCGCGGGGACGGGGACGGCGTGGCCGTTCTGCGGATTGACCCAGATTCTGTGCGAGCCGGTCGTGTGGTCGTACTCGTATCCATGCGCAAAGAGATGGCGTTCGACCTCTTTGGGCGTAAGCGGTTTCATGCGTAGGCAAGGCCGCGCCGCGCGGACGTTCTGCGGCTGGACGGCGTGGCCGCCGCGTGGCTGGCCGCCCAGCGCAACGACGCCTCGATGCAGCCCATCGCGGCGTCCACGATGTTGCGGCGGACTTCTTCCAGCGTGTCGCCCTCGCTCACGCAGCCGGGCAGGGCGGGTATTTCCGCCCAGTATCCGCCCTCTTCGGCATTGTGTATGACTATCTTGCAGTCCATTTCTCGTCCTTTCGCGTCCTATTATACCACGCGGCATGAAACAGAACATGAAAGCGTAGTAAAAAAAAATGTTGAAAAAACATGGAAACACTATTGCGGGGGTGAAACCACCTGTGGTACAATACACGCCGTCAAGCCCCATTAGGGGCAAGGAACGACGATGACGATCAAGCAATCAAACTACTACGCCAAATGGTTTGCCGGACTGAAGGACGACGACGTCAAAGCCCGCATCGACCGCCGTGTCAAGCGAGCCGCAAATGGCGCATACGGTGACGTCTAGCCCGTCGGCGAGGGCGTGAGCGAACTTCGTTTCCACTTCGGCCCGGGCTATCGCGTCTATTTCAAGGAGATCGGCGGCGTTCTGTTCCTGCTGCTCGCCGGCGGCGACAAATCCACACAACGGCGCGACATCGACCTTGCAAGGCAAATCGCAAAGCACATTTGATATCAAGGAGAAAAAACATGGACGTGACCTTTTCAGACTGGCGGGTCGAAGACCACCTCAAGACTATGAAAGCGCGAAAAGCCTACATTCGCGCCGCCGCCGAAGAAGGCTCACTAGCTTCAGTCTTCGACGCATTCGCCGATGCCTTCCGCTCGATGGGCAAGCCCGTTGAGGCCATGGCCTGTGACGGACTTGCCGCTTCCTTGTCTGCCCGTGGCGCGGCGCGTCCACGCCGCGCGGCCAAACGTGAACTGAAGATGGCGTGAGGTGGAGATTTGCGAATGAGCAATATGCCATCTGTGAAAAATATCCAAAGGGCGCTGCGTGTTCAGCGCGACCTTGATGCAAAAGTTTCAAAGAGGTTTCGGCAGGATGAAAGCATGACCGTAAAGGATGCCTATATTCTTGCGCTTCAGTATGCCACGCGTGATGTTCAGCTTACCCCTGACGAATATCGTAAGATAGCCGAAGACATTGAGAAAGCAAAGAATCGTAAAGGAGGCAGAAGATGAGCATCATGGAACTCAAACGCAATTCTGTGCCAATTGATCTACGCGTAAAAATTGAACCTGTTATGCATGACGAAAATCTTTCATGGAAAGAGACGCTCGTTTTTCTCGCCACGAAGGTGGTTTCATCTATCAGCGGTAAAAACACGAGCCATACACTTTTTGCACGAAAGGTGGTTTCACCCCCCCCCCCCCCCGCTGTTAATTTAGGACGGACACGGTGAGAGGTGACGGAGAAAGGGAATGAAGATGAATGCAGACATGGGCGCATGATTAAACGCGCAAGCGACGTCGCGGCGCGGATTGTCCCTGAAACATGATCACACGGAAAGCCAACAACATGAACGACGAAGAAAAACTAATCGGGGTGC
>CAYLUV010000179.1:0-3168 GCA_964386955.1 uncultured Lachnospiraceae bacterium | reverse complement strand
ATCCGCCATGCTCTGTGGCAATATTACGGATTAATTCCTGAATCAATACGGTTTTTCCTACACCGGCACCACCGAAGAGACCGATTTTTCCACCCTTCTGATATGGACACAACAGGTCTACTACTTTGATTCCGGTTTCTAATACTTCTGTATCCGTAGACTGCTCCGCAAAGGTGGGAGCTTTTCTATGGATTGGCTGATATTTTACTCCTTCCGGAGCTGGTTTTTCATCGATTGGTTCTCCAAGTACGTTGAAGATACGGCCCAATGTGGCCTCGCCTACCGGTACACTAATTGGCCCGCCTGTGGCAACCGCCTTCATACCGCGCACCAGACCGTCGCTTGGTCCCATGGCAATACATCTTACGGTATCATCGCCCAAATGCTGTGCAACCTCAACTACCAGCTTTGTGCCGTCTTCTTTTGGAATATCAATGGCATCATTGATTTCCGGAAGATTGCCGTTGCTGAATTTAATGTCAAGGACCGCACCGATAATCTGAGTGACTTTACCAATATTTTGTTCTGTCATTCTATTTTTTCTCCTTTATTTGTCGGTGGGAACTAGCCCGCTGTTATTTTCTTCTATCGGGATAACGGATTGCTCCGCGCTTCGCACGCCTGTTATCCCTCTAACCCTGGGCCTCCGCACCGGAGATGATTTCGGTTAATTCCTGTGTAATCGCTCCCTGACGAGCTCTATTGTAAGCCAATGACAGGGATGCGATTATGTCATCCGCATTGCTTGTTGCAGAATCCATCGCCTGCATACGGGCGCCGTTTTCACTGGCAACCGCCTCCATAAATCCTCCGTAAATCAGACTGTTGATATACTTTGGAATAATCAGATCCAAAGCTTCCTCCGCCTTTGGTTCAAAGTTCATTGGAGCTTCCTTTCCAGCCTCTTCCCTCTGTTCCTGGGTGATTTCCACCGGAAGAAGGGGAAGAACGGTCGGAGTATGGACAACGGTATTTTTGAAGCGAGTATAGGCAAGATAAATCTTTCCTATCTCCCCTCTTTCATAAGCATCTAAAACTTCTTTTCCCAGTGCTGCCGCATCAGAAAATACTGGGTCATCGATCATGTCAGAGGCATCCTTTACAATGACAAAGCCCTTTCTGGTCATGTATTCGATTCCCTTTCTTCCCACACCGTAAATAAGGGTGTTTTCCGGGTCAAACCCCTGTTCTACCACCTCTTTACAAATGTTGTTGTTATAGCCCCCAGCCAACCCACGATTTCCTGTGAGAAGGATGATGGCACACTTTTTGGAACCATTTTCCTTTAAATAGCGGTGATCTTTTTCCTCCGTTTTTTCCAAAATAGAGGTCACTGTGGCAAACATCTTGTCGAAGTAAGGCTTCGCATCCTCCGCACGAGCCTTCGCCTTTTGAAGTTTTACAGTGGAAACGAGTTTCATGGCTTTGGTAATCTGCTGTGTACTCTGTACACTTTCCTTGCGTCGTTTAATATCTCTCATGGACGCCATCGCATATCACCTCTTTATTCTTTCCCTAATGCCTTAAACTCTATGATGGCTTTTTTGAGAGTTTCTTCTCCAGCTGCATCCAACTGTTTTGTATCACGGATACCAGTAAATATTTCTGGATATTTGGTATCAATGTATTCGAATAAGCCCTCTTCAAATGCCTGAATTTTTTCTACTGGAACATCCAAGAGATATTTTTTTGTTACCGCATAAATGATAACTACCTGTTTTTCTACTGCCATCGGTTTGTACTGTGGCTGTTTTAATACCTCTTTGATTCTTTCTCCCTGTGCCAGACGTTCTTTTGTATCATCATCCAAATCAGAACCAAACTGGGCAAAGGAAGCAAGCTCTCTATACTGCGCAAGTTCCGTACGGATTGGTCCCGCGATCTTTTTCATCGCCTTAATCTGGGCAGAACCGCCTACACGGGATACGGAAAGTCCTGCATTGATGGCCGGACGGAAACCAGCGTTAAACATCTCTGTTTCCAGATAAATCTGTCCATCTGTGATAGAGATTACGTTAGTCGGAATATAGGCAGATACGTCCCCTGCCTGGGTCTCAATAATTGGAAGTGCTGTCAGTGATCCTCCGCCTAATTTGTCAGATAGACGAGCTGCACGCTCTAACAATCTGGAATGGAGATAGAATACATCTCCCGGATAAGCCTCACGTCCTGGTGGACGACGAAGAAGCAGGGACAGGGTACGGTAAGCTGTGGCATGTTTACTTAAATCATCGTAAACTACCAAAACATCTTCCCCATTTTCCATCCATTCTTCCCCGATAGCGCATCCTGCATATGGCGCAATATACTGAAGCGGTGCAAGATCACTTGCTGTAGCCGCAACGATGGTAGTATATGCCATAGCACCATATTCTTCTAATGTTTTTACAATATTGGCAACGGTAGATGCTTTCTGGCCAATGGCAACGTAAATACAATGTACACCCTGGCCTTTCTGATTGATGATGGTATCAATGGCAATGGCTGTTTTACCAGTCTGACGGTCTCCGATAATCAGCTCACGCTGTCCTCGTCCAATTGGAACCATGGCGTCAATAGCCTTAATACCTGTCTGCAGCGGTGTATCTACGGATTTTCTGGAGATAACACCGGAAGCAACTCTCTCGATAGGACGATATTTTGTTGTCTCAATCGGACCTTTACCGTCAATTGGCTGTCCCAATGCATTGACAACTCGTCCACTCATGGCGTCACCCACAGGAACCTCTACCACACGTCCTGTTGTCTTTACGGTGTCGCCCTCATTTATATTTTTATGGTCTCCGAGCAATACGGCACCAACGTTGTCCTCTTCTAAGTTCAGGACCATACCGAAAACCTCTCCTGGAAATTCCAGAAGTTCTCCCTGCATGGCACTCTGTAACCCATGAATACGGGCAATCCCGTCGGCAACCTGAATCACAGTACCCACATTTGCTGTCTCCAGCTTTGTGGAATACCCCTTGATCTGCTCTTTAATCACAGAACTAATCTCTTCTGGTCTTAAATTCATGGAGCCTTTGCACCTTCTTTCTCTTAGATTTTGATCTTCAACAGATCTTTCTTCATATTTTGGAGTTTTGTTCGAATACTGGAATCCACCACTCTATCCCCAAAACGGATGACCATACATCCAATTAGGCTTTCATACACATCATATAGGGTCTC